>QHYO01000068.1 GCA_003224135.1 Acidobacteriota bacterium
CTCCCGATTCACGGTGCCTATGGTGTACGCAACCCATTTGCCGTCGGGGCTGATCTGAGGATCGTGCAGGTCTCGAAATGAGAACAGGTCCGTGAGGGTCACCGGTCGCGGAACCGGAGCGGCCTGTTGAGCATCAAGCGACGGAGTGGAAAAAGCCAGAACGGAAAGAACGCTACCTGCGACCGAACGGAAGGAACTCATCAGAGCTGTCTCCAAATGCGAAAAAGTGCGCGCGATAAACGGGCGAAGTGTAGCACAAGCGGTCTGAATTTCCGCTCGGGTGGCGCCGCGCGAATTCAGTGGGCTCGCAGGCAACAGGCCAAGAATCCAACGTTTGAAAAAATATTCGCCACAATGCATTTTTTTGTTGCATGCAGAAGCAGACACTGTATTCTTCAAAAGCCAACTCGCAAAACATTCGCGCACTGCTGGCGATGAGATTCGCTCAGGAGGACGACGTTACAAATTGAGCAGCATATCCGTTCCCGCCAATTTTCCTTCCCGTGTCATCTCATCCGCTAAAAAGAAATCGGCAAAGCTTACGCTCTGGCCTCTGGTTGCAGCCACTTTCTTTATGGTGTCCGGCGGCACATACGGCACGGAAGAGATCATCCACGGCGCCGGGTATGGTCACGGGATACTGATTCTGCTGTTTCTGCCGATTTTCTGGAGCCTGCCAACGGCCTTCATGATCGGCGAACTTTCGAGCGCATTGCCGCATGAGGGCGGTTACTACGCGTGGGTTCGCCGTGGCCTCGGGAATTTCTGGGGCTTTCAGGAAGCGTGGATCTCTCTCGCCGCGAGCATCTTTGATATGGCGATCTATCCGACGCTTTTCGTTTTCTACCTCAAGCAGATAGTTCCGTGGTTCGGTGAAGGAAGTCACGGCGTGTGGGCCGGGCTGTTCGTGGTTGCGGCGTGCACCGCGCTGAATCTTGGGGGCATCCGCGTTGTGGGAATCACTTCGCTATGGCTGTTCTTCCTGCTCTCGTTGCCCTTCGCACTGGTTGTTCTGATGACGCCGCTGAAATTGAGCGCATTCGCGACAGCGCATGCGGCCGCTGCCGGGACGAGTCTCGGTCTGCTCGGCGGTGTTCTTGTCGCCATGTGGAACTACATGGGCTGGGACAATGCTTCGACGATTGCACAAGAAGTGGAACGCCCTCAGCGTACGTATCCCAAAGCTATGATTGCAGCGGTGATTCTGGTCGCGCTCACTTATGTTCTTCCATTTGTTGCGGTGTACTTCACGGGCGTCCCGGCATCGAGTTTCGGTGAAGACGGCGCATGGGCGACCATAGGCGGTTTGATCGGCGGCAAGCTTCTTGGCATTGAGTGGCTGCGCTTCCTGATTGTGTCGGGCGGAATGATGAGCGCGTTTGGCATGTTTAACGCGCTGGTGATGAGCTATTCCCGGCTTCCTCTCGCGATGGCACGCGAAGGAATGCTGCCGAAATTCTTTGCGACAACCAGCAACCGCACAAACGCTCCCTGGGTCGCCATTCTCGTCTGCGCGAGTGGCTGGGCACTTTGCCTGGGACTCGGTTTTCAGCGCCTGATTACGCTCGACATCATGCTCTACGGCGCAAGCCTGATGCTCGAATTTATAACCTTGGTTGTGATGCGAATCAGGGAGCCGCATCTGAAGCGCGCATTCCGAGTGCCTGGCGGCCTGACCGGGGCTGTTCTAGCTGGTCTCTTCCCTCTTGCCCTGCTCATTTTGGCGGTCTTCAAAAGCGGCTCAGAGACGGTACTAGGAATCAACGGCCTACTTTTCGGCGCGATCATCATCGCGTCAGGTTTTGTGGTCTATTCCGTCTCTCGCAGGTTTCGCGTGACGGCGCGGCCGGCGCCTGCTGGCGCAATCGAAGCGACTTAATTCATTAAAATCGTAAAGACGGCCCATTTGAACGTTTGAGATTCAAGGGTGTGTGTTTTGCAGAGACTTTTTTCCGCCGTAAGTGTTCATATTCATATTGGTGCCAGTCGTCCACGGACGACGGAGAAAGGTTTTGACCGATGAAGACGAACAAGTTTTTCCAATCGATTTTGGGTATCTCCGGATTGTTGTTGGCCGGCACGTTTGCGCCAACCGCGTTCGGGCAGAGCGGAGGTCAGGAGCAGAGCGCGCCTCCGCCGGCTTCGCGGCCTGCGCCAGGCATGCATGAACACGGTGGAGACCGTTTCGCCGGTTTGAATTTGACCGATGACCAGAAGGCGCAGATCAAGAAAATCCACGAAGATGCCAAAGCGAAAGCAGATGCGGTGAAGGCGGATTCTTCCCTTTCGGATGCGGACAAACAAGCCAAAGTGAAAGCGATTCACCGCGCCGCGATGAAGCAAGCCCATGCGCTTCTGACGCCGGAGCAACGGGAACAACTAAAAGCAAAAATGCGCGAGCGCCGCGCGGAGCACACACAGCCCTCCGCAATGTGAACTATGATGTCCGAGACGGAGGACCGTCTCTTTTAAGCCGCGCTTGGCCGTCCGGGATACGCAACATCGCGCGGAGATTTGGTATTCTGCATATTGTGCATATTTCGAACGGCCGCCTCTTCTTTCGAATTATTTTGATCTCGTCGGCGACTGCGCTGCTCGTGTGGGCCCCGCTTTTCCTTTCGAGCGCAAAGTCACCGCAGCAGCCTGCATCTGGCGCAGCGGTTATCGTGCAGCAATCGGGTTCACCGATTACGACTCCACCCTACCCCACCATCCCCGCGCCGGCACCGCAACGAACTGGACTGAACATCGTCGTGATCGATCCCGCCCATGGCGGCACCGATCCAGGCGCACGGGGAGCGCAAGGCATTCGCGAAAGCGACCTGGTGTTGGACTTGACGGTGCAGGTCCGCCGCGCGCTCGAGGCGCAAGGTTTTCAAGTTCTGCAAACGCGGAGTGGCAACGAAAATCCTTCCTTCGACGATCGCTCGACGCTCGCGAACGCACAGCGCGGCGCTGTGTTCGTGACGCTGCATATTGCTTCGACGGGACTTCCGGGTACGGCACGGGTTTACACCATGCCGGAGTCCGCGGCAACGGTGCCTACCGGCGGAGTACTCAGTTGGGACCATGCACAGGCTCCTTACGTCACGCTTAGCCGGAAATTCGGTGATGCCGTGCAAGGACAGCTCGCGCAAAGATTCAAAGGTTCGCCAAACAATGCTCAGAGCGCTGCTATCCGCCAGCTCCGCACGACAGGCGCGCCGGCGATTGCAGTGGAGATTTGCAGTGTCAGTGTGCAAGATCGCGGCGATTTGGACAGAATGATGCCGGGCGTAGCTGACGCCATTGCCCGTGGCCTCGCAACTTTTCGGCCGTCTTATGTTTTGCCGGGAGAGCCGGGCTCGCAGCCATGAATGGGAACTGGCGTACTTGGGTGCTCGTCGGACTTAGCTTCGCGGTGGTAATTGCAGCGATTTATTTTCCCGTTCTGCAGCGCCGCGTAAAGACGACGGCAAAAATTCCACAGCCTACGGAGGAACAGGCACGGCGAGAGTTGACGCAAGCTGTCGCGCAAAGCCCGCTCGATCCTGTCGTCAAGACAAAACTGTTCTGGACCTCGAGCGAAGATGAAAGCGCGTTGGCTCCGGTTACGATCGAACTGGCGCTTTCGAAAGATCCGGTGCTACGCGCAAAACAGGTACTGAACACGCTGCTTGCCGGGCCAGTTGACTCGGATCTGCGCACGCTGCCGCCCGACGCCGCGTTACTTGCCTTCTACATCCTGCCGGACGGTACGGCAGTTGCAGACTTCTCCGAAGCGCTGGCCACCTCAACACCTTCTGGCATACAAAGCGAACAGATGGCCGTTGATTCGATTGCACGTACGCTTGAGTCGAACGTTCCGCAAGTCAAACGGCTCAAGATACTGATTCACGGACAGGAACTGGACACACTCGCAGGTCACGTCGACCTGACGCAGATTTTTGTTGTCGACAGCAAAGCTGCACGACGCGGTGCGATCACTCTTGACTTGCCGGCCCGACTCGCACTTCCCCCGGCCTCCACAGCTGCGACTCCCAACTCAAGCGTGGTGAAAGAATCGCGGCGTTGACACTCGTATCTCTTACCCGGCACACTGGCGCAACCAGAATGGGTTCGACCAGCGGCATCAGGAGCTAGCGCCGCCCGACCCCTTGTTCTCGAAAATGGACGAAGCTTTTCGAAGGAGGCAGAGTGAGACCCGACGGACGTGGTGCGGATCAGTTGCGGGCGTTAAAGATTACGCCAGATTTTATTTCCACGGCTGAGGGCAGCGTACTGATTGAGCTTGGCAAGGCCCGCGTGATTTGCACCGCCAGCGTGAATGATGGAGTGCCGGGATTCCTGAAGGGTGCTGGTAAAGGGTGGGTCACCGGCGAATATGGAATGCTGCCGCGGGCGACAGAAGAGAGAACGGCGCGCGAAGCGGCGCGAGGAAAGCAGTCCGGCCGCACGCAGGAAATTCAACGGCTGATTGGGCGCTCGCTGCGCGCCGTCACCGACCAGGAAGCGCTGGGCGAACGCACCGTGTGGCTCGATTGCGATGTGATTGAAGCGGACGGCGGAACACGAACAGCTTCGATCACCGGGGCATTTGTCGCCCTGGCGCTGGCAATGGAGCGTATGGTGGCCGCCGGGATTCTGAAAAGCTCGCCGTTGATCGACACCGTGGCAGCCACGAGTGTAGGCATCGTGGACGATGTCGCGTTGCTGGATCTTATGTACGAAGAGGATGCGCACGCCGAGGTGGATATGAACGTGGTCATGACCGGCAGCGGCGACTTCGTAGAGATTCAAGCGACGGCTGAGGGACGGCCGTTCACGGGAAGCGAGATGCAAGATTTGCTGGCCTTGGCCGCGGCAGGGATTCGCCGCCTTTCGGAGGCGCAACGCACAATTTTGCCGGCGAAGCTTCTGGCCCGCGGCCGCTAAAGAATTCGCCCAACGCAAATGCACTCAACGAAAAGGCTCTATCTGGCATCTTCGAATTCCGGGAAGCTTAGGGAGTTCTCTGCCATCGCGGCGGAAGTCAACTCTCCAATTGAGTTAGCGCTTCTTCCCGGTTTTTCCGAACTTGCGGAATTTCCAGAAGATGCGCCGACGTTTGCGGAGAATGCAGTAGGCAAAGCGCTCTATACCGCAACGATTACCGAAGAGACCGTATGTGCCGATGATTCAGGTCTCGTTGTACCTGCGCTCGGCGGTCAGCCTGGCGTGCATTCGGCGCGCTATGCGAGGCCGAACGCAACGGGAGCGCAAAATATCGACAAACTCCTTGGCGCGCTGGCCGGGAAGAAAGGTAATGAGCGCCAAGGGTATTTTGTTTGCGCGCTTGCCGTCGCGAACATGGGGCGGATCGTAGCTGTAATCACGAATCGCGCGGACGGCGTCATTCTCGAAGTGCCGCGTGGATCGGGCGGCTTCGGCTACGACCCCGTATTTTACTTCCCGTCACTCAACAGGACATTTGCGGAGCTTTCGAGCGCGGAAAAAAATCTTCACAGTCATCGCGGAAAGGCATTTCGGCGGCTGCTGGAGGTTTTGCCGGGGATGCTATAGTCTGGCGAACATGGCCAAAGTCAAGAAGAAGAAAACTTCCCGGTACGCGAAACTCAAGCGCGGATCAAAGGCTCGCACAAAGAACAGGGCTGCGTCTCGCGGTGGAACCCCCGATCCAACCAATCCGAAACGGGTGGCAGCCATTCTTGCCAGGCCGGATGAAGCGTATCCAGTAGCGATCTGCGAATTGAAGCACGCAAATCCATTGCAACTGGTGATTTCGACCATCCTTTCAGCGCAGTGTACGGACGTGCGCGTAAATCAGGTAACGGAATCTCTCTACAAGAAATATCCGAATGCAAAAGCGTTCGCGTACGCAAATCCGGCGGAACTCGAGCAGGAAATTCGCCCCACAGGATTTTTTCGTAACAAAACGAAGTCGGTTATTGGCGCAAGCAAAGCCATCGTGGAGAAATTCGGCGGCGAAGTGCCGCGGACAATGGAAGAGATACTGACGCTGCCAGGCGTTGCACGAAAAACCGCCAATGTGGTGCTGGGCACGGCGTACGGGATTCCCAGCGGCGTTGTGGTGGACACCCATGTCCTGCGGCTCTCGCGGCGTCTCGAACTGACGAAGCACGAGGACCCCAAAAATGTCGAGCAAGATTTGATGAAGATTCTTCCCAAGGACAAATGGATTCAGTTTTCGCACCAACTCATCTGGCATGGCCGCCGCGTGTGCGTGGCGCGCAACCCGAAATGCATCCAGTGCAATCTTGAATCCATCTGCAACTCCAAGGACAAGACCGTCTGAGCAAGAGCCGCATGTGGTTATGCGCTGTCGAGGAGAAGACGGTCGATGCGACGGCTGACGTCGCGGAGGTATGCTTCGTCGCCTGGTTCGAGTTCTGCGATGACGCTACCGGCGTAGCCAATTTCTGCGAAGGCCGCTCGCACTGCCGGCCAGTCGATGTCGCCGAGGTTGAACCAGGTATAACCGCCTTCTTTGCGTTTGAAATCTTTGAGGTGGACCTTGACGACACTCCTGCCGAGAGTGCGACATCGACAGCGACCGGCTTTTCCAGATACACATGCTTTCCGGAGGCGACGACGGCTGTCAGATGGTCAGGATGATAGTAAGGAGGCGTCGCGATGACGATTGCGTCGATTTCCTTTGAAGCGGCAATTTGCCGGTAGGCATTGGGGCCGCTACGCTGTCCGGCGAACGGAGTGGAACGTCCGAGCCGTCAGGCTTTGCGTATCGCGTCATCTCGAAACTTGATTGCCGCGAGAATTGTCAGCAACGCGAACACGACCAATGTCGTCAACTGAGTGGCCTTGAACGGAAGTTCGGATTGAGTTGGCGCGAGAACTTTCAGTGCCGGAACTTTCATGAACAGCTGCACGATCAATACAAAGAAGTTTAGATACTGGGCGATACTCGCAGTGATTACAAAAACCCGCCGCCACGGACCCGCGAGGCGACGAACGTAAAGCGCATAAATCGCGACTGCCAGCACGAGCAGAGAAATAATTCCTATGGCATGCGAGGGCATAAAGTGATGAACTGGAAACAGGAAACCGGTGACGCTGGTCAAAACCGTCGTGGCCAAGAAAACGGTCGTCCAACAGCCTAGTCGTTTTCCGCCGATGAAACCCAGTACGACAACGAATCCAGAAACGATACCGATCAAACTCAGCAGAACGTGAAAAAACGTGAATGGCGTCATTCCGAAAATCATAGTCCCATTTCCCCCTTCGAAAGACTTTCTTGCCTATCTACCTGTGGTCCGCGTTTCACGCCCGAGGAAATCTCTTGCTCAAGCTTCTTGCTACGGCTTGAAGAATGCAAGCAACTCTGCATTCACTTTGTCTTTCAGCGTCGAGCACATTCCGTGCGGCGCTCCTGGATACACCTTGAGTGTCGCACCCTTGACGAGTTTGGACGAGAGCATGGCCGAAGCGCCGATGGGGACGATCTGATCGTCATCGCCATGAAGAATTAATGTTGGCACGTCGAATTTCTTCAGATCTTCCGTAAAATCGGTTTCAGAGAATGCCTTGATGCAGTCGTACGCGGCTTTGTGCCCACACAACATTGACTGCAACCAGAACGAATCGCGTAGCCCCTGCGACACGGAGTTATTCGGGCGATTTGCGCCGTAGAACGGCGCACTGAGCTCTTTGAAGAATTGTGAACGATCATTCACGACGCCCGCGCGGATCTGGTCGAAAGCCTCCATCGGCAGACCGCCGGGATTTGCAGCAGTCTTCAGCATCAGTGGAGGCACTGCGCCGATGAGCACGGCCTTGGCGACGCGCTTTGTGCCGTGACGCCCGATGTACCGAGCGACTTCACCGCCGCCCGTCGAATGGCCAACGTGAATAGCGTCCTTCAGATCGAGCGCTCCGACAAGTTCCGCGACATCGTCGGCATAGGTGTTCATTTCATTGCCGTCCCAAGGTTGGCTTGACCTCCCATGTCCGCGGCGATCATGCGCGATGCAACGATATCCGCGGTCAGCCAGGAAAAGCATTTGATCTTCCCAGGCATCCGCGCTGAGCGGCCATCCGTGGCTGAACACTACTGGCTGCCCTTTGCCCCAGTCCTTGTAGTAAATCTCTGTGCCGTCTTTCGTCGTGAACATGACTGCTCCCCTCTCTAGTCGTGGTTCAACCGCGTTTCACTTTAAACGCTAGGTTTCAACCGATTCCGCGGTTCACAAACCCTACGCCGCTCGCCTTTCTCGCGCCTGTCGAAAGGTCCTCCGCCGGTAGGATTTGCGTAATGCAGTTCGGGCATGGAACAGCCGTCCCTTCGTGGCCGCAACCGAGATGCCCAGTTGCGCCGCCGTTTCTTTCATCGATAACTCCCGCAATTGATGGAACACAACAGCGGTTCGAATTCGCGGGCGAAGAGCATTGACGGCATTCTTCAAAATCATTCCTTCCTCACGTTTTGCGTATATCTGTTCAGGATTCGGAGAATGGTCAGCAATCTGACTCATTAGCCAGTCCCTTCCTGGTTCGTCCGGATCGTTTTCGTAAACTTCGCGGTCCCGGCGGCTTTTGCGGCGGTTCATCAGCGCCGAGTTGATCGCGATGCGCGTGAGCCACGTCGAAAAACGCGATCTACCGTCAAAATCCTTCAAGTGGATTAACGCCCTCAGGAAAGAATCTTGAAGCGCATCTTCGGCGTCTTCGCGGTTTTTCGTGATGCGATAGAGTACCCGCAGAATCTTTGGTGCAGAACTATCGCACAAAAATTCGAGCGCCGCCTTTTTTCCGCGCTTTGCGTCCGCGACGAGCTTCCGCTCACTGACAACGTGAATCCTGTTGCCGGAAAATAGATCGGCGTTGGACAAAACGTCCATCTTTGTTCCCACAGCTACACCTCCTCGAGCGTTTCAGTCAATTGAAAGGCGGGCCGGGTACCCGCGCATGAGACTTTGCCGACCTCATGAGAAAGAAACATCACGGCATCGAATAGTTTTTTGCTACCACTGTCCGAGTGATTCGAACTACCACTTTCGAGTGGATAGGCAATCCCCGTCGGATGCCCTCTGGGCAGGCGTGTCCTCAACCTGTCATTCCAAAAGCCGCGGTATTTTTCGACGATGAGCCGAGGGACGAACTGGGTTAGCCCTTAGGATTCTGCGGAGCGGGAGGAATCACAATCTCTCGCCATCCGAAAAGCCGTGCGTCGAGAGAAAATGCTCCCGGGCCGAGAAAACAAATCGCCACACACATCGCGATCGTCTCTGCGCTCGCCCATTTGGATTCAAACCAACCCAATGCCGGCAGTGGAAACCATGAAAGGGAGATCCCCAGACATTCAAGCCCTGCAAGCGGACTCAGGATCGGAGTCAGGAAGCCGACCAAGAGAGACACGCCCGTCATTAACAACAGTAGGGCCATGCCAAAAGCCACGACAGTCTGGTGTCCACGCGAAGAAAGGCTAATGGTCCCTTGTGCGACCAGTGTCACGCCGACAACTGCCCGCAGGATCAGCAAGCCGGTTCCCGGTGCTCCCGATGGAAACGCAGAAAAAAGCCTTTGCAGAGTGTGTCTCCTGCGGCGCGACCTGAACGCCACTTGTCACCTTATCGTCTAAAGTAGATGAACGACGTGCCGGGCGAAACCCGACATTCCGGTATCTTTCCATAACGCTTTGGGGGTATGTGCGGTCGAGCGGAATTTGAGGTGTTAAAGGTGGATGATCCCGCGGCGAATGGCAATTGCAACAGCTTGTGTACGGTCGCTTGCTCCAAGTTTTTCCATGATGTGCTTTACGTGAACCTTCACTGTCTCTTCGGTGATGAACAACTTCTCTCCGATGTCGCGGTTGCGGTTCCCTTCTGCGATTTGCCGCAAAACCTCAACTTCCCGTGTCGTCAGGTCTTCATCACTCAGATGCTCCGCAAGCTGGGCGGCAATCTGCGAGGGAATGCGTTTCTTACCGGCATGGACCTCACGGATCACTTCGAGCAGCTCTTTCGGCGGCGTGCTTTTCAACAAGTAACCGCGGGCGCCAGCCTCCAACGCTCGCTGGATCTCAACATCACCTTCAAAGGTAGTCAGTAGAATAATGCGCGCGTTCGGGAATTCCCTTCTAATCGCAATCGTCGTATCCACGCCGCTCATATCCGGCAGCCGCAGGTCCATGAGCGTCACATCAGGACGATTTTTGCGAAACTGCAGAATCGCATCGTGCGCATTGGCCGCATCGGCCACCAGTTGCATATCTGACTGACTGTTGATGACCGCAGCGATGCCCTCGCGCAGCAACGGATGGTCATCCACACTGAGGATCCGAATCTGCGCCCTTTCACTCATTACCGATGCACGCTTTCGGATTCCGGTTTTTTGTCTTCTCTTGCCTCCCGGGAATAAAGCCTGGAAAACCAGAGTTTCGGGCGCTTCGAAACTCCTGGTTCGAAGGCAATACGGCTCGGAACGGACAGTTCAATCTCCGTGCCGGCATCCGTACGGCTCAGCACTCTCAGCCTGGCACCGATCCTCTCTGCACGTTCCCGCATTCCCGATAGACCCCAGTGACCTTCCCGGCCAGAGTTCAACACGTTCGAATCGATCCCACAACCGTTGTCGCGCACGAGCATACGCAAATGATTGACGGCATACTCAATTTCCATGACGATCTCCGTCGCGCGAGAAGGCCGAAACGCATTTGCCAGTCCCTCGCGCCCGATAAAATAAATCTCGTCCCGGCTGGCAGTGCGCAATTGACGGGGATTGCCCTCGACGATGACTCGAAATGCGGATTGCATGGGCGAGGGTAGCTCTTGCTGAAGCTCGGAAAACGCCTCTTCCAGGCTCTTCTGGGTACCGGTCGACGAACGCAGCCCCCGAACCGTGTTTCGCCCTTCGTCGATAGCGCGAGTCATTAATTCGAGCACGCGGCCCACCATCGGTTTTGCCGGCGACTGCTCCGGTAAGCGCTCGTCGGCAACATGCAGCTGCATGGAAGCGCTGAGAACTCCTTGCAACAAAGTGTCGTGCAGCTCTTGTGCGATGCGCGTGCGCTCGGCGAGGCGTTCTTCGAACCGAATATTCATCTGGGCCGTCAACCTTCTTAGCCGCAGACGTACGAATAGCAAAATGGCGAGGGCGCTCGCGACCACAGCGGAAAGCCGGAACCACCAGGTTTGCCAATATGCCGGAGCGATCTCAAACGGCACGACGGATTCCTCGCCGTTCCACAGTCCATCGCTGTTGCTGGCGATTACGCGGAACCGATAGGTCCCAGAGCCGAGATTGTTGTAGGTAACTTCTCTTGCCGTCACCGGGTTGCTCCAACCTTCATCGAGTCCTTCAAGCTTATATTTGAATCGGACGCGTTCGGGTATCGACAAACTCAAGCCCGCATAGCTGAAGGTAATCCTCCGGCGGACTCCGGGCAGGTGAATTGGGGCATGCAAGCCGAGTGGATTGCCGTCCGCTGAAATTCCTTCAACATGAACAATTGCGGGAGCTGAACTGGCGATCACGCGCGCAGGATCGACAACGGAAAGCCCTCGATTCATGGAAAGCCAGATCTTGCCGAGCGGATCCGCGAAAACAGACTGGTGACGCTTCACTCCCTCGATGCCATGCAACCCATCTTCAAGTCCGTACTCCCGTATATCCGCGTCGCTGAGTGAAGTTCCGAGCAGTCTCTCACGATTCACACGAACCACGTGATCCGGCGTGGTAATCCACAACCATCCCTTTCCGTCTTCTGCAATTCCCAGAATCTGTCCCTGCAATGAGGGCGGCAATTCTCCTGACGCTTGGATGTGACCGGATCGAATCACCGCAATGCCTGAAGCTGTGCCAATCCAGAGGACTCCGGCGGAATCCGATGACAAGCAGTTCACATTTGCAGAAGGCAGCCCGTCGACAGTTTTGAATACCTGCCACTTTCCTGCAAGGAGTGCAGTAACGCCATCTGGCGTCGCGAACCACATCGCGCCGTCAGGAGTTTCCGCGATCGAGTTCACCGTGTTGGAGCTTAGTCCGCTCGCGGTCGTGTATGTGGTGAAGCGGCCATCCTTGAGTTCGCTCACGCCACCATTCAGCGTGCCGGCCCAGATTGTGCCATCACGACTTCGGTGCACCGCGTAAACGCTGTTTTGTGCGAGGCCGTTTGCTTCCGTATAGGACTGAGCGTGAATTGAACCAGCCTTGTAAAATAGGTGCGTCAACCCGCCTTGCCGTCTGCCAATCCACAATTCTCCTTTGCTTCCCGTAATCGAATAGATGACGTCCTGGCCGAGTCCGTCGATTTCTAGGCTTCCGCCTTTGCGGCGCTTCAACCAATGCAGCCCGCCCTCGAACGGAGCAAACCAGACGCGCTCATCCTCATCAACAAAAATTGGGCCCCCGCTCTCGGACTGCTGGCTCCCTACCGAATATGTTACGAATGTGCTGTCGCGCAATCGCTCAATACTATGCAGGCCTCCGACCCACAAATTTCCTTCACGGTCTTCAAACAGGGCCGTTACCCGTTCGTTGACCCGCGTATCTGCTCCGTCCGCGGACACGCCGTCCGCGTTCAGTCGAATGAGTCCTCGTGATGTTCCGAGCCATATGTTGGAGTCGCGATCGCGAACGATTGAATTCACTTTCGTCTTGCGCAGCGAAAGCGGTACTCCTAAAGAAGTGATCTCACTCCCGTTCCATCGCACAACACCCTTGTCCGTTCCAATCCACAACTCGCGGCTGTCCAGGGCCAAAATGCAGTTGATCCTATTGCCTGGCAGCCCTTTTCCCGCAGAGAAGACTCGTCCTTCGCTCACATAAAAAAGGCCTTTGTCGAGCGTGCCGAGCCATATCTTTCCGTCAGCCGTTTCCGCCATCGAAATGACCGCCGAGTTCGGTTCGGCAAAGCGATGAGGCACAACACCTGTGGCCCAACTGAGCCGGCTCGAAAGATTGTCGGCGAGTCCCGTTGATGCCGTGCTCGCGGGTGTAGCAGGTTGCGACGATGAAAAAATCGCCTCGAATTTTCCGGAATCATACTTAAGCCCGCCCAGGGCGAGAGAAGAGAACAACGGCGTTCCGTCCCTTCGCCTGCTGACAGCAGTAATGCCAGCCTCTGCTTCGTCGCGACCCAGGTCGAATTTTCCGTCGCGATAGCGCAAGATCTTTGTGCTCTGCAGCAGGATCCACAGATTTCCCTGCGCGTCCGCAACGAGGCTTTGCACAGGACCGATGGGAAACGAAGCTGGACTTGCTTGCTGGAACGGCCGGAAGCTCAGCCCATCGAACCGAATCAATCCCTTCTCGGTACCAATCCATAGGTACCCGTCGGCAGTTTGCGCAATGGCGGTGACGGCTCCTGCCGTGAACCCCTTGTCGCTTCCCCATCGCTCGCGAATGTACTGCGAAATCATGCGATTCGGATCAATCGCGTGGGCCGGCGAAGTGAAGAGCACGGCGGCTAGTGCGGCGATTACAGCTTTGAGAAGTAACGTTCTTTTGAATCGCCGATCACGGAAGGTATTCAAATTTCTCAACTACAACCTCATTTTCTTTTTGCAGAGGATTCGTTTCGCTGGCGACAACGTAGAACAAGAGTTGGAGCGTTTCCTGGCCCGGCGAAGGTACTCCGGAAGTAAAAACATGTTCGGAAACCGCGGGTACTCCAGCAATCGAAGGACCCCGGACAGTTTTAAAAGTCGCGCGCCCGGATTCCCAATGCATTGAGTGCGTTAACGTACCCGAAGGCACCTTGAACGGAAATACATTCCCCGGAACGTAGAAGGGCTGAATACCATACTGCGCGTTGTTCTTGTTGGCGGCGTCTCCCCAGCGACTCATCTCAACGTCCAGTTCACGATAATGCTGGGCCCCTCCCCAATCGTCGAAGGTGTTCATACTTAGAACCGCCGCAGGCTCCAAATGGGAAGTGTCACCCACTACCAGGATATAAGTTCCGTACCCGAGGCTCCGCGTGAGCTCCACTTCAGCACATGACCACCTGCCCGCCTTTTGCCGGATGCGCAGATGCAGAGCGCCGTGCGAATCCGTCCAAGCGTTATCACCGTCGTATAGATTATTGAGACCTCCACGGTCGCCAGCGATCGTGCGAACTTTCCAATCGTAACCGCTGAAATGAAGCGGCTTCGTGGGTGCGAGTGCCACGGGTCCGGTGCCCTTGACAACGTTCACGGCAACGACCGCGCCGCCCGGCGCAGGAGCCACATCCATCGTCGCAGCTGGCCGATAGCCTGGCTCAACCAAAAGAGCAGCGTACTCGAAACCCAAATGGGTCTCGGTGCTCCAGGTCGAGTCCGCATGAATCGGAATCAAGGACTCCGGCCACGGCTGTACCCACCATGGTCCGCTCCTGGCGTAGATGACGATTTGTTGACCGGGGCGCGCGCCAACAACGCGACCGGAAATGGTATCCACTCTCTCGCGACCGCCCTGTGCCGCTGGTGGGATCTTGGCGAACTCAATCGCAGGGTCGGCGGAAGCCTTCTGCGAGCGGCAGCCAGTCAGCAGGACACCAACGATAAGCACCATGAGAATCGGAGATAGGAGTCCGCTAGAAATGAGCCGCCAGGGCCGGCGGCTTGCATGTCGATCACACATCGCCCTTGGCTCGCGCATCTGGCGTCCTGCCGTCTCTTGCCTCATCCAGCCCCTCGTTTTTTTGAAGTGGAAATCTAAAGGATTCCTGCACAAACATGACCTTCGGAACGCCTGATTCTATCCGCTTGATTTAAAAATAGAAGCTTTTTCCGCTCCGCAATCCTATATTGACGTTGCAAATCCAGCTTTCATGTTTAGCGCGTCATTCACAGCCGCGGTGTCCCTGCCTATTTTCGAGGGTCAGCGAGCCACCATGAGCTTCCGCAATCTGTCGACACAGAAGGAGCCCGATTCCCGACCCTCCGGGCTTCGTTGTAAAGAATGGCACGAACAGGTTGGTGGTATTCGACAATCCCGGGCCGTCATCAATGATCGAAAGTTGCAGGCGCGACTGCTCAAGCGACCACTTAATGAGCACTTCTTCGCCGCATTCCAGAACCGCTTCGGGCTGATCGCGATCCGCAGAAATCATCACCGGGGGGCCTTCGAGGACTTGTACGCGCACGCGCTTTTCGAGTCCGGCAACGCGATGAACCAATTCATGGAGGTCGATGGGAGCAAGTGTAGGCGGCGGCAATCGTGCCAGCCGCGCATAGGCCGCCATGAAGCGACCAAGAGCTTCAGTGCGAGATCGAATAATCGCTAATCCCTGCCGAAGATCATCGAGAACGCTGTCCGTTGACTTGGCCGAGAACGCCGCTTCCGATTGCGCGCGCTCGAGACGCTGCAAACTGCTCTCCAGGCTTTGTGCGACCGACTGAATTGGCGCGAGCGAATTATTTAGTTCGTGCCCGAGAACGCGGATCAGACGTTGCCAGGCCTGGCGTTCCTCCTCTCGCAGGGCGCGACTGAGATCGCTTAGCACAATCAGGTCATGCGGAAGCCCGTCCTGACGGAAGCAACCACGGCGCAATCCCCATCGGCCCCCGCCACCTGGAAAAGCCAGCTCCACCGTACGAGCCGGTTCTCCTTCAAGGCAGGCCGCGAGACCGAGCTCCCCAGCAGTGAAGCCTATGAGCCTTTCCGAAGGGCGAGCGAGGAGTCGCTCTCCGGCGCGATTGACGAGCTTCAGAGTGCGAGAACTGTTGAACGTGAAAATCGCCACGTCGATTTCTTCGATTACCGTGCGCAGCAGAGCCGTAGCCTCCAGCGCGCCCAGGCGCTGTTCGCGCAGAGTCTCGCTCAACGCGTTTACTTCGAGCATCACTTCGCCGAGGGCGTCGTCGCTGCGCGCGCCCCGCGCGCGGATGGAAAAATCTTCCTCGCGCATTGCGGCGAGAAGATTGGACAGAGTTTGCAGAGAGAAGACAACGCGTTGCCGGAGGGAAAACGCGAAGCCCAGCCAAAAAATAACGATGAGGATCGTAAACGTCCAGGCTGTTTGCGAAGAATAGTCACCAAACCACAACAAGAGGATCGCGATCAGCGATCCCGGGAAGCCCGCGGCCAGCCCCAATAACTGGATGCGACGCTCGTACCTGAGGCGCTTCATTCGAGACCGTACTTTTGTAACCGACGGTACATGGCGCTTCTGCTCAACCCAAGAGCTCTTGCGGCTTGGCTCACATTGCCTTCATGACGGCCAAGCGTGCGCTGGATCAGGTGACGTTCCACCTCTTCGAGACTCATGTCTTCCAAACGCCCAACGCCGGCCGCTGGACTCGATCGCAAACCAAGATCGGAGCTTCGAACGACTGGACCACTCGACAGCAGAACGCCGCGCTCCACCGCGTGATCGAGCTCGCGCACGTTGCCGGGCCAAGGATGCTCCTGCATAACCTGCAACGCGGCCAGCTCAAATCCAACAAGGTTCTTTCGATAGCGTTGCGCATAACCGCGGAGAAAATGAATAGCCAGCAACTCAACATCGCCGCGCCGTTCGCGCAGTGGAGGGAGATGAACTTCGATTGTGTTTAGCCGAAACAGCAAGTCCTGACGGAAGCGGCCAGCTTCAGCTTCAGCATTCACGTCTGCGTTTGTGGCAGCGATGACTCGCGCGCTAACGCGTCGAGTATGCGAAGAGCCGACACGCTCCATTTCTCCCGTCTCCAGCACGCGAAGCAGCTTTGCCTGCAAATTCAAAGGAACGTTTGCGATCTCGTCAAGAAAGAGTGTGCTGCCATCGGCCAGTTCAAAACGGCCGATGCGATCAGCGCGCGCGTCAGTGAAAGCGCCCTTCACATGGCCAAACAGCTCGCTTTCGAAAATACCCTCTGAGAGTCCACCTGCATTCACCGTCACCATGGGCTTGCTCGCGCGCGACGATAATGCATGAAGAGTCTGCGCGACAACCTCTTTGCCAGTACCATGCTCGCCGGTAATGAGAACGTTGGCATCTGAAGGTCCAATGCGCGAAATCAATTCCAGTACAGGTTGCATTGCGGCGGATTCGGCGATCAGAGTCGGACGCGACTCCGCGCGGAGAAGCCGGTTCTCGGCTTCGAGGCGCGATGCATGGCGCAGCGCTTGGCGAAGGTCGATCTGAGTGCGCAGGATACTCAGGAGCCGCGCGTTTTCCCATGGTTTCTGAAGAAAATCGCGCGCGCCGCGACGCATTGCTTCGACGGCAACTTCGATGCTGCTCCAGGCGGTCATGACAATGACTGGAAGCGCGCTGTCCACAACTTGGATTCGGCTTAGCAGGTCCAGTCCTTCTTGACCTGAAGTGGTATCGCGCGTGTAGTTCAAATCCATTAAGACTGCATCGAATTCGCGGTTCTCGATCGCCGCAAGAGCTTCGGCGGGTGAGGAGGCTGGTTGCGTTTCGTACCCTTCGTTCTTGAGTAGAAGGCGCAGCGCGTCGCGAATGTCTGGCTGGTCGTCCGCCAGCAGAACTCGATAGCGGTGAGTGTGATCAGTCTTCATGAGAATCGGAAAGCAGCGTCATTCTACTGTGATCCACGAATGAGACGCAGTTCTTTGCATTCGCGGGAGTCAAATCTCGGCTACGGCTGCGCTTCTGACGGGATGCGAAAAATCATTCGTAGCGCAAGGCCACGATGGGATCAATCTGTGCGGCCCGTCGTGCCGGTACAAGACTCGCCGCTAGAGACACAGTGGCAAGCAACACGACCACAGCTACAAACGTTGCAGGATCGTTCGGCGTAACGCCAAAAAGCAGTCCCGTAAGCAGCCGAGTGAGGGCAAGCGAGGCGGCAATCCCGATTAACACGCCTGCCGAAGTCAACAGCAGACCTTTGCCGACGATCAGACGTAAAACATCTCGATACTCCGCGCCCAGCGCCATACGCACTCCTATTTCACGTGTGCGCTGAGCAACCCCGAAAGAGATTTGTCCATAAAGGCCGATCACGGCAAGAATCAAAGCCAGCACGGCGAACCCTGTGATCAAACGCGAGGGAAAACGCCGCAAGAAGACTGCATATGAATCGGAAATGACTCCTTCCATCGAACGTGGTTCGATCATTGGAACTTCCGGATCGATTCCGCGTAAAGCAATCCGTGCGCTGGAAATCATTTTCTGGGGATCCTCGGGCGTGCGCATCACGACGTAAAATCCTGAGTCCGGGCCCCGCTCAAACGAAGAGTACATAATTGGCTGCATGGCCGCATCCAGGCCTTCCGTGTTCTCGTTCGCGACGACGCCAATAATTTCCTGGTAAGGCTGCGCATCCGAAAACGTGAAACGCACTCGTTTCCCGATGGGATCTTCGCCCGGGAGATAGCGATCCGCAAATGCCTGGTTTATTACGATCCGCTGGGGCGCTGCGCTTTCAGCGTCTTGGGGCTCGTAGCTACGCCCCTTCAGAACTGGAATCTTCATGACGGAGAAGTAGCTTGCGGAAACGTCGCGGATGCTGCCTTCGTCTTCGGTGCCTTTCGGTTTTGGGCGGCCTTCGATTAGAAAACGAATTGTGTTTCCAGTTCCAGTAACTGGCAATTTGCTGATGAGGGCAGTTTCCTTCACTCCTGGAAGCTCCTGAAGTGCACTGCTCAGTCGTTTTGCGAACTGCCGAACAGCAACATCATCCTTATAAGATGCCTCGGGCAGGTTGACCACAAATGTCAGCAGGTTTGTTCTGTCGAAACCAGGATTCTGGTGCAGTAGCGCACTCAGGCTTCGAACCATCAGCCCGGCGCCTGTCAGCAATACGATGGACACGGAAAGCTCAGCCATGACAAGGCCATCGCGGAGCCATGTGGAGCGGGTTCCCGCAGAGGTTCTGGACTCCTCTCTAAGAGTGTCCGCGCATTCGGATTTGGATACTTCGAGTGCTGGCACGATGCCAAACGCAATGCCTGTCAGCACGATTATTACGAACAGGAAGAAAAGCGTCGTCACGTCGGCATGTACAGAACTCAGGTACGGCATTTCCAAACGAGTACGCTCGGGAACGAAGGAGATGAGCGCACGGATGCCCCACACGGCCCACAACAAACCTAACGCACCTCCGATCAAGGAAAGCAACAGACTCTCGGCTAGCAGCTGGCGCACAATCTGAAAGCGCCCGGCTCCCAACGCGACTCGCACCGCAATCTCCTTTTTACGCGTGGTAGCTCTTGCCAATGTCAGGTGCGCGACATTGGCACACGCAATCATCAAAACGAAACCAACAGCTCCAAAAAGAACCAATAGCAAGGGCCGAATTCTGCCGGTAATCGACTCTCGCAGGCTGCGCATTGCGATTTGAATGGATTCATTTTCGGTAGGATGCGCTGCAGCCAATGAAGCATTGATCGTCCGCATTTCGGTAAACGCCTGTGTAAACGAAATGCCCGATCGTGTACGGCCCACGACGCGGAGCCAGCGAAGACCTCGTCGCGTGGCCATGTCGCCCGTCGCATTCAGCGGCAGCCAGAGCTGTGGAGAACCGGCGGGAGCAAACTCAAAGTTTTTCGGCAAGACACCAATGACATTGTAAGCAGCTCCATCAAGATGAAGCACTTGTCCGAGCGCCGTGGAACTATTGCCATAGTGCGACTTCCAAAATCCATGCGAGAGAATGACGACTCGGGCGCCTTGTCCTTGATCGTCAGCAGGCTCAAAATCTCTCCCCAGCACGGGTGAAACGCCAAGTGTAGGAAAGAAATCAGGAGTGACACGCGCCACATCAAGACTTTCGGGAGCGCTGTTGCCAGACATAGTCAACCTGTACGGCGTGTATCCGGCGAGTGACTCAAAAGATTTTGCCGCTCGCCGCCAATCCTGGAAATCAGGATAAGAAACTGCCACATCCGCACCCGCATCGACCCCTGCCATTTGCTCTCGTGGTTCACCCAGCACGTATAGTCTTTCCGGGGATGCATATGGAAGAGGCTTCAAGAGAGCAGCATCCACAAAACTAAATATCGCCGTGTTGGCTCCAATGCCCAGCGCCAGTGTAAGCACCGCAACAGCGGTGAAGCCGGGATATTTGGCGAGCATTCGTATTGCGTAACTGAAGTCCTTGAAAAAATTTTGCATTAGAGCCTCCTGCCCGTATCGCAGTGCGATAACAGGGTTCGACACGCGATGCACGACGCCCGTGAAAATATGCAGGTAACCAGGGCTTGAAAGGCTTTCACGCGCTGCGCGTGGCTGCCGTTGCGTTCTCGCCGACCACCCAACCATCGCCCAGCTGCACGATGCGGTTCCCGTAGGTCGCATTTTTTTCGGAGTGCGTGACCTGAATGATGGTCGTTCCCTCTTCATTCAGTTTTTTGAAAAGCTCCATGATCTCCTCGCCTTGCGCGGAATGGAGATTGCCCGTCGGCTCGTCAGCGAGGATAAGCTTGGGTCTCTGAATTACGGCCCGTGCCACGCCGACCAGCTGTTGCTGTCCACCGGAGAGTTGATTCGGGAACAGGTCCTTCTTGCCGACAATGTTGAAACGATCCAGGGCGTCGCAGACCAGGCTTGACCGCTCTTTATGCGGAATGTTTTTGTAGGACAGCGGTATTTCCAGGTTTTCGTATACCGTGAGGCTGTCGATCAGGTGATAGCTCTGAAAGACGAATCCGATGTTGTACTTGTGCAGTTCGTTCCGCTGTTTGACGCTGAGTTTGTGCACTGGTTGTTCGAGAAAAAAATATTCGCCAGACCACGCTCCGTCGAGCATTCCAAGAATGCTCAGCAGCGTAGATTTGCCAGCCCCAGACGGACCCATGACCGTGACAAACTCGCCCGGCTGAATCTCCAAAGAAATACGGCGAAGCACGAAGTATTTGCCGCCAGCCAAATCGTAAGCTTTCTCCAAATTCTTGAGCTGAATGAGTGGCGTCATTGTTCTCCTTCGTCTTTGAACCCCGTCATGAATCAGGTCGAATTCAGCAGACAGCAAAATTTCGCTTACACGGCTGTGTGAACTTCCGCACTCTCTTCGACAATGCGCCCATCAAACAATCGAATGGTGCGCTCTGCGAAATGCGAGTAGCGCTCGTCGTGCGTGACCATGCAAATGGTCGCACCGTTGCGGTGCAGGTCGCGAAGCAGCTCCATCACCGCTTCGCCGTTCCGCGAATCCAAATTTCCAGTGGGTTCATCGGCCATCAAAATCAAAGGGTCACCGACAAGAGCCCGCGCGACGGCCACGCGCTGCTGCTGACCGCCGGAGAGTTGCGATGGATAGTGCCGGACGCGATGAGCCATGCCGACGCGCTCCAGAGCGTGCTCGACTTTTTGTTTGCGCTCTGCTGAACTCGTGCCGCGATAGGTAAGCGGCAATTCAACGTTTTCATAAACCGTCAGATCGCCAATCAAATTGAACGCCTGAAAGATAAATCCGATTTCGCGATTGCGAATGCGAGTGCGCTCGCTCGAAGTCAGATTGGCTACCGGCTGTCCGTTCAGTAGATACTTCCCTTCACTCGGTGAATCCAGCAACCCAAGGATCGACAATAGCGTCGATTTACCGCAACCGGACGGTCCGGAAATCGAAACGTACTGCCCCCTGTGAATTTCCAAGTGGATTTCCGAAAGCGCGTGTGTCTCCACCTCGTCCGTCAGGAAGACTTTCTTCACGCCTTCCATTTTGATCAGCGTACTGTTCATGTCCGCCATCTTTTCTCCTTCATATCCGAAATCTCAAGCAGCAAAAATTCGCAGTTTACGCACACTCGCAAAAAACTATTCATACCGCAACGCCACCAATGGATCGACTTTGGTCGCCCTGCGCGCCGGAACCCAGCACGCAAAAGCCGAAACAGCTGCGAGCAATAGCACGACTCCCGCCAGTGTCATCGGATCCGTTGTGCTCACGCCGAACAGCAGCGACTGCATCGTCCGAGTCAGCGCGAATGCGCCGCCGATTCCGATCGCCACGCCGATCGCCGTCGTCCACATTCCTTGTCCTATCACCAGCCGAAGTACATCGCTTGCGTCGGCTCCGAGAGCCATGCGCACGCCAATTTCTCGCGTTCGGCGGGTCACCATGTAAGCCATCACACCATAGATACCAGCCGCTGCCAGCAACAGAGCGGTTCCCGCGAACGCAACGAGAAGTAGCATCGTGAACCGTTGCGGTGAGAGCGAGGCCGAGACCGACTCCTCCATGGTTTGGATATTCAGCAGAGGTACTTCCGCATCCACTTCGCGTATCGAATTTGTAACCATCGACGCGACATTTAACGGATCTACATTCGTCCGCACGGCAAGATTCAGCCCGAAAGAGCGCCAGGTTCCGCCGGTTGTGGGCGCGACCTGCGCCAGAGGAGTGTAAAGCGCCGGCGTTGGTCGTGTTTCGTTCAGTGCATCGAGCTTGACGTCTGCAACAACGCCGACAACTACGCGCGGCAGATCTCGGAAGAAGTACAGCGTCAAGTGTTTGCCGATAGGATTTTCGTTAGGCCAGAAAAGCTTCGCAAAGGATTGGCTAATCAGCACCGCTCCAGGCCGGCCCTGGACATCCGATTGATCGATGTCGCGCCCACTCAACAGGGCGATATGCATCGCGCTGATGTATCCGGGACTGATCAGCCGCACATCCACTTCGGGCTGGTCCGCCATGGGAACTATCGGCCGTCCTTCCACAGAAACGGGCTGGTGCGAGCCGCCACTCAGGGGTAGGCTGTCAATGACGCCAGCTGATTGAACTCCCGGTAAACCGCGGACCTGATCAAGTACACGGTCGAAATATCGAACCTGTTGCATCGGTTCTGAAAACTTGGTCGATGGAATTGCCACTTCCAAGGTCAGGAGACGGCTCGCGTCAAAACCAGGATTCACGTGCCGCAATACGGATAAGCTGCGAATCAACAAACCAGCGCCGATCAAGAGCATCAGGGAAAGCGCGACTTCGGACACCACCAGTATGTTGCGCGTTCGCGTTCCCCCTGAGTCCGAGGATGTTCGGCCAAGGCCTTGCTTCAGCGACTCGCTCACGTCATTTTTTGCAAAACGCAAGGAGGACACTAGTCCAACAGCAATTCCAGTCAACAGCGAAATGCCTAACGCAAACGTGAATACCCAGCCATCCAACCCAATCTCCGTCGAGCGCGGCAGCCTCTGCGCCAAAAACCTCACGATTAGCATCACGCCGTAGTGCGCAAAGAGCAATCCCAGTGCGCCGCCAGCTAGCGCCATCAGAACGGTTTCAGAAATTCCCTGCTGTAACAAACGGGGCCGGCTGGCGCCCATCGCAACGCGGATGGCAATCTCTTTCCGCCGTGACATCGCTTTCGCCAGCAAGAGATTCGCCACGTTCGCGCACGCGATAAGTAGCACCAGCGCTACAGTGCCAAGGAGAATCAGCAACGCCGGCCGCACATCGCCAACCAAATCTTCGCGAAGTGGAATCGCCGTTGCGCCCCAACCTTTGTCGTCCCCCGGATATTGCTGAGCCAGTTGGTTGGACACACTGTCCAATTCGGCCCGCGCTTGCTGCAAGGTCACGCCATCCTTTAGGCGGGCCACCACCGCATAGTTGTGATTGTCGCGTATGGCGCGTTCTTGATCCGTCCAGGCTAGCGGCTTCCACATCTGCGGGCTATAGTTCGGATCGGTAGAGATCGGAAATTCAAAATTTGGCCCCATCACACCAATGACTGTGAACGCCTGCTCATTCAATGCGATATTCTTGCCCACTATGTCGCGATCAGCCCCGAACCGGCTACGCCACAAGTTGTAGCTCAAAACGACTTCGTGCTCGCGACCTGGCGAATCTTCTTCTGTAAGGAACGCGCGGCCCAACAAGGGCTTTGCCCTTAAAATCGAAAAGAAGCCACTCGTAACGGCGACCATGCGGACTGCTTCAGGATGTCCCGTGCCAGTCAGCGTGTACTGGCCAAATCCGTAAGCCGACATGCCCTCGAATGCCTGACTTCGAGCACGCCAATCGAGGAAATTGGCCGGCGATACAGTAAACGTCGGTATTCCGGGAAAGCTTGCCTGCGGTGGCGTGTGCCAGATCTGCATCAGTCGATCTGGCTCCTCAAATGGTAAGGGCCGCAGCAACACCGCGTTGACCACACTAAAGATCGCCGTGTTCGCGCCAATCCCCAACGCTAACGTCAAAATCACTAGCGCGCTAAACCCCGGACTCTTCGCCAGCATGCGAAGTCCGTAGCGCACATCCTGCCAAAGTGCACGCATCAGCGCCTCCTACTCATAGCGCAACGCCACCAACGGATCGACCTTTGTCGCGCGGCGCGCCGGAATCCAGCAAGCCCCCAGCGCCACCAGCGCTATCAATCCAAGTCCTAGCCCATAAGCCGCGGGATTGCCTGCCTTCACTCCAAACAGCAACGATTCACTCAGACGCGCAAGAACATAGGCCAGCGGCAATCCGACCACGACTCCGGCGACGACCATTACGCCGACTTCCTTCGCGATCAGCCATCGTACATCGCCGGCTTCCGCCCCAAGAGCCATGCGAATTCCGATTTCCCTGGTGCGCTGCACCACCAAATAAGCCAAAACGCCGTAGATGCCCAGTGCCGCCAGCAGCGCCGCCAATGCGGCGAAGCTCGCTGACATAACCGCCACCATTCGTGCCGGAAACAAATCCTCTTCCACGATCCGTTCCATTGTTTTCACATTGTCTACCGGCAAGGTCGCATCGAGCTGTCGGACCTGACTTTGCAATTCGGGACCGAGTAGCAGAGGATCCCGGATCGAGCTCACGTAAAAGGTCATGCCCGCCAGCTTGGGTTTCTGCGAATAGGGAATGTACACATAAGGATTTGACGTGGTGCTTCGCACATGGTCCTGCTTCACATCCTTCGCGACGCCGACGATCTCAATCTCTACCTTGACCTTGCTACCGCCTCCGAAACCGAAATGCATGCCGATGGGATTCCGGCCGGGGAAGAATCGCTTGACCAACGCTTCGCTTGCGACTGCGACTTTGGGACCGTTCGCGCCGTCGGCATCGGTAAATTCACGGCCGGACAGCAGAGGTATTCCAAGGGTTGAAAAATATTCAGAGCTAACGGAAACGTAATTAACGTCCTGGAGATCCTCCGGAAGCTGTATGCCTCCCTCGGCGGTGATATTCCTACCCTCATCGTCGCCGGTAAGCGTGGCAATTTCGGCTGTGCCGACGGAACGCACGCCAGGGATAGATGCAATGCGGCCGCGCAACTGATCGACTAACGTGATGCTGCGCTGCGTGTCGTAGCCATTGAGAGCGGGTGCGATCGAAAAGGAGATTATATTTTCGGTTCTCAGCCCGAGGTCGAGGTTACGCAAGTTCCACAGAGTGCGAACGAACAGCGCAGCACCAGCAAGTAGCAACATTGTGAAGGCGACTTGTCCCGCGACCAACACCTTGCGAAAGCGAACGTGCGAAACGCTGGCCGAGGAGGTTGATCCCTGATCCTTGATCACCTCAGAGACCGAAGACCGTGTGACACGCATCGCAGGAACGATTCCGAAGAAAAGACCAGAAGCCAAACTGGTTCCCGCCGCAAACACCAGAACAGTAGGATCGAGATTCGGTGTCAGTCCATGAATTCCCTCGTTCGCGACCACGATTGGTGTTAGAACGCTGATCAGCCAGGAGCCGAGAACCACGCCCAGTATGCCGCCGACGACGGCGCATAGCAGGCTCTCCACAAGGAGCTGGCGAATCATCCTCCCACGGCTCGCCCCGAGCGCCTCGCGGATGGCAAATTCGCGTTGCCGCGCCGCGCCTCGAGCAAGCAGCAGGTTCGCCACGTTTGTGCAAGCGATTAGCAACACCAGCGCCACCATCACGAACAGCGTGATCAACCCGCCTCCGACATCGCGTTGGACCACAAGGCGGCCCCGCGCTCCGGGAGAAAGCACAATCTTCTTGTTCAAAAAAGCCTGGCGCTTTAATTCATTCCAGCCGTTAATTTTTGGCAACTGCTCTTCGAG
>QHYO01000511.1 GCA_003224135.1 Acidobacteriota bacterium
GGTCGGCCGGGTCATCCCTAGTAGCATTTTGATCGTAGTGCTCTTGCCGGCTCCATTTTGACCGAGAAAGGCCGTAATGCGTTTCGGGGCGACTGAGAGATTTAGTCCGCGAACGGCTGTCAGCCTGCCATACGACTTTGTGAGGTCGTGAGTTCGGATTGCTGAGGTGTTGGTCATCGCTTTCTCACAATGTCGGCCGGGTAAAGCAATTCCGCTTCGAAAGCCCGCTTGATCTCCTCATCCAAAAGACCATTCTCCCGGAGCTGCTCGATTAAATCGCGCAGTCGCCGGCGCGCAAGCTGCACGTGGTCCGCGAGGGACCGCGTTCGGCGCTTCACGGAGACAAAGGCTCCGGAACCCTGACGCAATTCGAGAAGGCCATCATGTTCGAGTTCGGAGTAGGCTTTTGCAACCGTGTTGGGGCTGACGACCAATTCCTCTGCCAGAGTTCGAATGCCCGGCAATTGATCGCCATCCTGTAGCGCGCCGGTTTCCGTGGCATGACGAATTTGCTGCATCAGTTGCAGATAGAGGGGCTGCCCCGTCGTTGGAGTGAGCTTAAAAAACATGATGCGATACTGTATCGCTGTTAAGGTACAGCGCAACAGTATTTAGGGTCAAGAGCCGCGAGGGGATCAGGGTCAGATGCGAAGTCGAGCAACCATGCGGACAATATGGAGCTTGAGGAATCGAGTGTGCGTTTGTAGCTTCGATGCCGCAAGCGGAGGAGTGCGCGGGTGGTGACGGAGAGCCGAACATTCCTGATACGTCGCGCGACGGATGGTGATGCTCCTGGAATCCTGGAAACGCTGAGCACGGCGTTCGAAGACTATCGCGACAGGTACACGCGCGAGGCGTTCCTGGATACGGTGCTGACGCTCGAGACGGTTGGCCAGCGACTTTCGGATATGAGCCTGTTTGTGGCGATTGATGAAACCGGCGAGATTGTGGGCACTGTCGGATGCCACATCATCAACGGAGAAGAAGGGCATATTCGAGGAATGGCAGTCCGTCCAAAGTGGCAAGGAGCGGGCGTTGCAACCCACTTGCTGAACAGCGTGGAGTCGGCGCTCCGCGACATGAAATGCACACGGATCAGCCTGGACACTACGGAACCTCTTCAGCGAGCAATGCAACTTTACGAAAAGCATGGTTTTTGCCGTTCGGGCAAAGTCAGCGACTTTTTTGGAATGAATTTGTTCGAATACGTGAAAGTGCTGAAAGCGGAAGATCCGCCGGAAAGAGCTGAATCGCAGGCGAGCCACGAAACACATTTATGATGAAAGATGTCCCGGCAGAAGGGCTCGACGAGATCGACGGCGGCGCCTTGAAGGGCACAGATGGATAAGACGAATGTACGCCTAGTGGAAGAGATCTTCCGCGATGCCAAATTCATCCATGCGCTGGGTATCGAATTGGTTGGCTGTGGATTTGGATGGTGCGAAACCAAGATGGCGAAGTCGGAAGGATTCTAGCAACAACACGGGTTCGTTCACGCTGGAGCACTGATGACTCTTGCGGACCATACGTGTGGCGGGGCGGCGGCCTCAACCATGCCTGAGGGCAAGGACGTCGTCACCGTGGAAAACAAAGTGTCGTTTTTGCGGCCAGCGACGGGCAAGCACATGATTTGTCGCGCGACTGTCCTGCGTTCCGGGAGAACCTTGGTATTCGTCGAGGCCGAAATTGTTGTCGGACGCGATGGAACCACGGCTGTCGTGGCGAAGGCTTCGAGTACTCTCGCGGTGATTCCGCGACGACCGTCCACAAATTGAACGAGCCCGGTCTTTTTACGGAGTAACCCTTTCCGCGGAAGTGTTCGCGTTGTCCGGGGGCAACGCGCAGTTGGCTACGCACTTCGACGCGAAGAACTCGATTTCAGCCTTTTTGTGCGGCACGTTACTGGTGGCTTCGGGTACGACAATCAGCGACTGTGGTCCATCGGCGGCGTTGAAGGTGCATTGAAACGTCTGAGACTGGACGCCGCGCTGCTGGCAGGAGTTCCGTTCGAGCGCGGGCTCAAGCATCTCCGGCCTGGCGTGGAGCTGGTTTGCGACTGCTGACGGAATTAGCGCCACAAGCATCGGCACCGGCGCTTTCACTTTGATGCTGATCACTTCGCCGTCACGGTCCGGAGAGTAACCGCCGTACACTTTCAGAAACGACGTGAGCTGATATTTTTCTTTGGCCTGCTGAATCCACTGAAACTCCGGCGGGAAGCAGTTCGTTATGCAAGCCCAACGGTAATACTGGATATGGACATCGTTCGGCGAAACGAAGCGCCTCGTCGCCGAGCCTCCTCCCGTCAACACGGTTACGATTCCCACGCCGACCGCGCGATCCACCTTGCTATCCGGCCTCAGCACAGCGCCAAGCCCGGCGAAGACGGCGGAATCCGGGCTATTGCGCTCGTCCCTGACAACCAGCGTCATCGGCTCGGGCGGCAGATCGCAAAGGTAGGTCGTCTTCACAACGTGCTCACGCAAACAGGTATAGCGAAGATTGGCGATGCTATCCGGATATTGCAGCGCCTGGTTCCACGCCTCCGCAGAGGTCATGAAAATAGTGACCGGGCGCTGCGACTCAATGTCGACGTGAAGGTTGCCGCCCTGCGGGCCGGGATGGTAGGTCCGGCCGGTATGGTAATTCGCAGGATCCAGCCGGACCGATTCATCATTGGCCGGTTGCCATTCGAAAGTCTTTTGCTGTGCTGGGGCCGGTCCGGCACAGGCAAGAGCAAGCAAGAGCGCGAACAGAGGTGTGGCTTTCATAGTAGGAAAAGTATTTGAGAAGGAAGGCAGGCGGCAATGGACCGAGAGGGCAAAGACACCTAGAAGTATCCTGTCTGGATGGACACAACGGGCTTGATTGACTTGGCTGCTAGCGCAACCTAACATGGCGGCGCAATGGCGCCCGACCCACTCACCGGAAAAACACCAGAAACACGTTGTGTTTGCGGCAATAACCAAGGAAGGGCCCGTCTCGATCAGGGCGGTTTCCTCAGAAACAGGGAAAGTGGAATCCGAACTCGCACCGAAAGAGACGTTTGACACCGTTGTCCGCGCCGCAGGCTGGATGCCCGACAACCGGTATGTGGCCTTCGGGGATATTCGCACTGGAACCTCCAACCTCTGGGCGCATCCGGCAATCGGAAGCGGAGCGGAAAAGCAGATTACCCACTTTATAAGCGGAGTGGTGTGGAATTTTCAGTATTCACCTGATGGAAAACTCGTCGCGCTCTCCCGCGGAACGAATCAGAGTGACGCAGTCCTCTTCACAAACACGAAGTAGTTCAGATTCTCTAAAACAAAACCGGAGTCGGTCTTTTTGCCTAAAAGCTGAGCTTCAGGCCGAGTTGCGCGGCGAAGGGGATGCCGACGGTGGTGCCGGGACCGAAGAAGTCGCCGAGAGCGCCGCCGGATACGCGGAGTTGTTTGTAGCTGGTGATAGGTGCGGTTTGTGTGCAGGCCGGACCGTCGAGACAGAACGCGGTGGCGTTCGTGAGGCTGTTGACGGGCGTGGGGAGCGCGGCGAGGTCGCCAACGTAGTTGTTGCCGGGATTTTGGCGGTTGAAGAGATTGAAAAACTCGGCGAAGAGGCGGAGCGTCACGCGCTCGCCAAGCGGGATGTTGCGGCTGACGCGGAGGTCGACTTGATAGAACGGCGTGCCGCGCAATTGGTCGAGTGAGGTTTGCACGCCGTTGACGACGGCGCGATCGTTGCCGGAGAAACCATCATTCAAAATATCGGCGGGAGTGGCAATGGTGAAGGGGCGCGCACTTTCGAATTGCGAAAGCGTGGAGAGCTCGAAGCGCCAAGGAAGTTGCAGCGTGCCGATCAGCACGAAGCGGTGGCGAATGTCTTCGCCTGAGGGTCCGTGATCGCCTGAGCCGAAAGCGTTGAGGGGATCGGAAACTCCATTGACGTAGTCGAAGAGTTCGCCGACGACAGCGCCCCAGGTGGTGGCGCTTGCGAGAACGTAGTTGGCGGTAAGTTCGAAGCGATTTGAGAAGCGATGCTGGAGCTGAACGGCTAGGCCGTTGTAGCTGGAACGATTGTCTGCGCGGAAGAGCGAAATGTTCGGCGCGGCATCAGGAAGCGAAAAGCCGGAGATGAATTCGTAGCGACGATATTGATGAACGCCTTGCTGGTGCTCGTAGGTGAGGCTGACGCGCCAGTCTTTTGACCAGCCGTGGGAAAAGTCGTGTTCGACGGCGGCGCTGGCCTGAAGCGCGTACGGCGTGTGGTAGTGCGGATCGATGAGGGCACCCTGGCCGCCGTCTGCGCCGCTCGGGAGACATGCTGGATTTGCGAGATCATAGACTGCGCAAGGCGTGATCGGTTGGTTGACTGAGGCGAATGCGTCGACCCAGCCATTTTGCGCGAGGTCATTGTAATAAAGACCGACGCCGGCACGGAAAACGGTGTCTGGCGACGCGCCAGGAGCGTACGCGATGCCGAGACGCGGCGCGAAGGCTTTGCGGTAGTCATGAGGAATGCCGCTGACCAGTGGGACATTCATGGCTTGCAAGGTTGAGAACGCGGGATTTTGCGATTGATCGCGGCCGGAAGCGATGAAGAGTCCGAATGTGGTGTCGTAGCGAAGCCCAGCGTTCAGGGTGAAGGATGGCGTGACGCGCCAGGAGTCTTCGGCGTAAAAGCCGAGGTGGCGAAGACTTTGCGCGAACCTGCGGTTGCCGGCTTCCGTGTCGTTGCAAGTTGTATCCGGAAGCGCTGCGGCGGTGCAATTGTAGTCGGCGACGAATTGCGGGGGATTCAAGACATAGAAGGAAGGATCCTGGGTGAATTGCACGAGGTGTTCTGCAGAGGATGCCAGCGCGCCGCGAAGGACGGGTTCGTCGATGAGATTGACGCCGAAGCGAAATGCGTGGCGGCCGGAGGAGTGAAAGACGTCATAACGGAATTGATATTTCTGCTGATCGCGGACCACTGGAAAAGCGGAAATTTCTGTGGCGAATTGATTGTCGCCGAACGTTTCGAAGCCGGAAACGGTGTGAAAATTCGCGCTGAAGGGAAAAGCTAAAGCAAGGC
>QHYO01000512.1 GCA_003224135.1 Acidobacteriota bacterium
AGGCCGGTGGCGTTCATGAGGTCGGAGAGGGAAGTGCCTTCGTAGCCTTTCCGATTGAATAATGGAGCGGCTTTTTGAACGATTTGCTGTCTGGTCTGTTCTCCCTTGGTCATCGCATCTCCCTATTTGCGCGTCGGTAAATGGAACCGACTGGTCTCTTTTCCCGATTTTAGCATAGAATAAATGCGACCGTACGGTCTCTTATGCATCCAATGTGCTGAGCATAGCCATGAGCGAGACGTTAACGTCAGTTACTGCGCTGAGTCTTCCAGTACCCAGAACCGGCATCAATCCCTGGTTCATTGCGATTACCGTGACGCTGGCTACGTTCATGGAGTTGCTGGACACCGCGATTGCAAACGTAGCCTTGCCGCACATTGCCGGCGGACTTGCCGTCAGCGCGGATGAAAGTACCTGGGTGCTGACGAGCTACCTGGTTTCGAACGCGGTGGTGCTGCCGCTTTCGGCGTGGTTGAGCCGCCTATTCGGACGAAAGCGCTACTACATGATTTGCGTGGCGCTGTTTACGCTGAGTTCGCTGCTGTACGGATTCGCGCCAAGCCTGCGGTTGCTGATTTTTTTCCGCGTGCTGCAGGGAATAGGTGGAGGCGGACTGGCTCCGGTGGAACAGGCTATCTTGGTCGATACGTTTCCGGGCAGCAAAAGGGCGGCGGCCTTTGCGCTGTACAGTATGGCCATTGTGACGGCGCCGGCGATCGGGCCACCGCTTGGTGGATGGATTACGGATCACTGGAGCTGGCGGTGGGTATTTTTCATCAACATCCCGATCGGGATTGTGTCGATGATCCTGACCAGCAGGCTCTTGTCCGACCCGCCGGAATTTACGCGGGAAGTGGAAGCGGCGCGCAAAGGCGGAAAACTGAAGATCGACGGATGGGGAATCTTTTCGGTAGCGATGGCGTTTGCGTGTCTGGAAGTCGTTCTGGATCGTGGGCAGACAGAAGACTGGTTCGAGAGCAATTTCATCGTGTTCTTTTTTGTGGTGGCCATGGCGGCGCTGGTGTTCGCAATCTTCTGGGAATGGCGTCATCCTGATCCGGTGGTCGAAATCAGGCTGCTTGGCGACCGCAATTTTGCATTAGCGAATATTTTTTACTTTATTTTCGGATTTACGCTTTACGGGTCGACCGTGCTGATTCCGCAGATGCTGCAGCGACTCTATGGCTATACAGCGACGGATGCAGGATTGGTTCTGGGACCGGGAGCGTTTGTGATTGTGATGCTGGCGCCATTGGTGGTGAGGATTCTTCCGAAAGTCGGCGTGAAACGTCTGGTTGGGTTCGGCTTTTTCGTGTTTGCGCTGGCGATGTGGTATTACGCAAGCTTTACATTGAGCACGGATTATCGACATGAAGCGTTGGCGCGAGGGCTGCAAGGTCTTGGAATCGCGACGCTGTTTGTGCCAGTGAGCCAGCTAGCGTATTCCAATTTAGCTAAACACAAGAACAATAAAGCTTCGAGCCTGACGAATTTATTTCGCAACCAGGGCGGAAGCTTTGGCATTGCGTTTGTGACGACACTGCTAGCGCGGCGGACGCAATACCATCAGAGTGTGTTGGTGGCGCATTCGACTCCGTTTGATGAGCGGTACCGGCGGCTGCTCGCCAACTTGACGAACTATTTTGGGGCGCATGGGTTTTCGCATACGGATGCAGCGGTGCACGCGCAGGCGCAGGCGTTCAATTTGCTGGAGCGGCAGGCGACGTTTTTGGGATTTCTGGATTGTTTTACGGCCCTCGGATGGTTCGTTCTGATGGGTGTGCCACTGGTGTTTCTTATTCTGAAATTCAGAACGACTGGGGGATCAGAAAATCACTGAGGGAAACGGCAACACAGGTGGGAAGTTTCATTCAGTGCATCGTGACTTCCAGCGATTCATACAAGGTCTGCGGTATTGCTGGACAACGGTCGACCTCCTAGAAAGACTTGATGTAAGGAACGAATCGCGAAAGTACAGAAAGAGAACGGGGCGCCATGTCAAGTCAATCCGCGGCAACAACTTCTAAGGGTTCCTCTTCACCAATTCCAGCGAATTCTGCAATACGGCAAGTTTATGATCGCATTAGGGAACGCATTGCGCGTAGAGCCTACGACCTGTATCAGCAAGACGGGAACCGACCTGGTCAGGACATGCGCCATTGGTTGCAGGCCGAATCTGAAATATTGACGGAGGTTCCGGAGATTCGCGAGTCAGGTTCCTGGTACACGATCAACGTTCCGCTAAGGGGTTTCGCAGCGAACGAGGTCCAAGTTAGCGTGGAGGCACAGCGTGCAATTGTGGCGGCCGAGAAACAGGAAGTGACGGCCAGCGAACCCGGGCGCGCGTCCAATGTTTTAGAACAGGCAGTCTTTGCGAGAGCGAAATGGCCAATTGACGTTGATCCCGCCACTGCGAGCGCCTATTTGATGAACGGCGTCCTAACTCTGACTGTGAAGCGCGCCTGACGCGGAAAACCCGTGATTTTTTGAGAAGACCAAGTCTGTGAAGACGCGGTAGGATCGGCTCGCGGAATTGTCGATGACGAGGCGCCGTATTCAATTGACACTGCGTCTTGTAAGCTCGGATGGTCGCAGAAGTGACGCGCATCCACTTGGGTAGATGGGTCGTATAAAATAGTTGGATATGAAAGGGCAAGCGCTTAAGGTTCATAGCAATTCTTTCTATTGAATGAAAATCGCCCGGTCCAGTGGAATCCTGTTGCACCCGACCTCTTTGCCGGGGCGTTTTGGAATTGGCGATCTGGGGCCCGAATGTTTTCGCTTTGTGGATTTTCTTGGCGAAGCGAAGCAGAAGCTGTGGCATATCCTGCCGCTCGGCCCAACCGGGCCGGACAATTCTCCGTATCAGAGCCGTTCGTCAGTCGCAGGAAATCCCTTGCTGATCAGTCCAGAGAAATTGCTGGACGAAGGCTATTTGGATAAACGCGATCTGCGCGACGTTCCGCGGTTTTCTGCAACTCGCGTTAGTTTTTCAGAAGTGCGTGCTTACAAATGGCGACTGTTTCGACGTGCATTCGAGGGCTTTTCCGAGAAATTGCAGTATCGAGAGTTTGAAAGGACCAGTGGTTGGTGGCTAAGGCCATACGCCGAGTTTATGGGTCTCTGCGAAGTCAATCGGACCTCCGCCTGGACAAAATTCGATCCCAGGCTGAAGCCAAGAGAAGATACCATCCGCTTCCACAAATTTTTGCAGTTTGAGTTTTTTCGCCAATGGGCGGCCGTAAAGGCACACTGCGCTCGACGCCAAATTTTAATCATGGGCGATATGCCGTTTTATGTTGAGCACGACAGCGCCGACGTCTGGCACTCGCCACAATTGTTTGATCTCGGAAGAGACGGAGAGTCGCGGACCGTGGGCGGCGTTCCGCCGGACTATTTCAGCAACGACGGACAATTGTGGGGCAATCCAACATATCGTTGGGCACGCCTCAAAAAGACGAAATACGAATGGTGGGTTAACCGGTTTCGCGTGGCTTTTCAGTTGGTTGACATACTTCGGGTCGATCATTTTCGAGGATTCGTTAAATTCTGGAGTGTTCCAGCTTCTCACTCCACTGCCAGAAAGGGACGATGGGTGAATGGTCCCGGCATGGACCTTTTCAAGATCGTGCGAAAGAAATTGGGATCGCTGCCTCTCGTCGCTGAAAATCTTGGATATATCACTCCCGAAGTGGAAGAGCTGAGACGCAAGCTCTCGCTGTCAGGAATGGTAGTGTTGCAATTTGCTTTTGGCGAAGACGGCACTCACCGGCCGAATAATTATGTGCGCGAGCTTGTCAGCTTCACGGGCACGCACGACAACAACACTACCCGCGGCTGGTGGGACGAACTGAAACAGGCTGCTCGTGAGCACCCGCGCGCCCCGGCCCGCGCAGAGATGGACCGCGCGAAGTCATTTCTACAAACAGATGGGCGAGATATTTCCTGGGCCTTCATTCAGGCGGCTATGACGTCGGTTGCGGACGTTGCGTTGATTCCGATGCAAGATATTCTCGATCTGGGAAGCAACGCAAGGATGAATGTTCCGGGACGCGCGAAAGGGAATTGGCGTTGGCGCTACGAGGCCACCGCGATCACGCCGCGTATCGTCCGTAGGCTGTGTGACCTCACTGAAGTTTCTGACCGCTAGGCATTCGAAATGGCTGGCTGCACGTGCGTTCAGCGCAGTTAATGTATAATCGAAAAGTTAGAAAAGAGCGGGCGTCGTACAATGGCAGTATAGAAGCTTCCCAAGCTTCGGACGTGGGTTCGATTCCCATCGCCCGCTCCATAACTCACGATGATTCAATTGGCCTTACACACCTAAACTACCTGAATCCAGGCCAAAAATGGCCCTTTTTGGACCCCAGTTGGACCCCAGCTGGTTCAATTGGACCCCAATTTCCGAGAGGGCTCGTCGGACAGAATCCTGGTCCTGTCGTCGAGCCCTGTTCAATCGAGCGCCTACCTTACAATCAGGTGGCAGTCTCGGCGGCGGTTTGGAAAACCGCCGACCGTTTAGAACGACTGGCCGGAAGTGAAGTGCGCAGTCTTACTCGGCTCTATCTGGATTGAGTGTTCCCCTACCGCACGCTGAACCATCTTCGCGACGGCATCTGGTCACGTCATGGACAGCAAACGGCTCTCCCGGAGATCGAGCTCTCGCTCCTTGAATTCACTGTGTCTGTTACGCGGAGCGTTCACG
>QHYO01000513.1 GCA_003224135.1 Acidobacteriota bacterium
AGAAATCACGACGAACCCGTATATCGCGGCACGACGCTTATACCGATGGTGGTAGAGCAGACCAGCCGTGGCGAACGCGCGTACGACATCTATTCGCGACTGCTCAAGGAACATATTATTTTTATCGGAACGCCAATTGACGATCACGTGGCTAACCTGGCGACAGCACAGATGCTGTTTTTGCAAGCGGAAGATCCGGAAAGAGATATTCAGCTTTATATCAATTCCCCCGGCGGCTCGATTACGGCGGGATTTGCGATTTATGACACGATGCAGTTTGTGAAGCCGGACGTGGTAACAACTTGCGTGGGCCAAGCTGCTTCCATCGCTGCCGTTCTGCTGGCCGGCGGTGCGCCCAAGAAACGATTTGCGTCAGGCTACGGACATCGATCTGCACGCAAAAGAGATTTTGCGGATGCGCATGACGATCAATCAGATCTTGTCGAAACACAGCGGTCAGCCAGTCGAAAAAATCGAAAAGGACGTCGAACGCGACTACATTATGAATCCCGATCAGGCAAAGGAATATGGGATGATCGATGAGATTATCTTTAAGCACCGGTAACCAATCGTCGTAAAATGATATTTCGCCTCGTTCGGAATGATGAATTGGAAGCTTTGAAGTCTTCCGAAGGGCGTTCCAAAAAGTTAGTACCGGTTGCGGATTGTTTTTGGCATGGAGACAATTTCGGCCTAGAATGAACTAGAAGTGCTCCACCGCAACGATGGCGGAGCGGAGGCCTTCACACCGTGAAACAAAAGTACAACCCCGACGAACCGTTGCGGTGTTCCTTCTGCCATAAAACGCAGGAGCAGGTCGAGAAGCTGATCAGCTCGCCTTCGGACTACCCGCGCGCTTATATATGTAACGAGTGCGTCAGTGTTTGCGAAACCATTCTGGAAGACGAAAAGCGCGAACAGTCCGCCGCCCCAGCGAAGCGGCTTCCCCGCCCTCCCGAGATCAAGCAGTTTTTGGACGGATACGTAATCGGACAGGATCGCTCGAAGAAGAAACTCGCGGTTGCGGTTTACAACCACTACAAGCGAATTTTCCTGAACAAGCAGCCGGGCGACGTCGAACTGAGCAAATCGAACATTTTGCTGATCGGCCCGACCGGCACGGGCAAGACCTTGCTGGCTCAAACCCTGTCGCGGATGCTGGAAGTACCGTTCGCCATCGTTGACGCAACGACGTTGACGGAAGCCGGATATGTTGGCGAGGACGTCGAAAATATCATCTTGAAGCTGCTGCAAGCCGCTGATGGCGATGTGCAGAAGGCACAGCAAGGTATTATCTACATCGACGAGATCGATAAGATCGCGAAGAAGGATGAAAATCCGTCGATTACGCGCGATGTCTCCGGCGAAGGCGTTCAGCAGGCGCTGCTGAAGATTCTGGAAGGCACGGTGGCGAATGTCCCGCCGCAGGGCGGGCGCAAGCACCCGCACCAGGAATTCACGCCGGTGGATACCACAAACATTCTGTTCATTTGTGGCGGAGCGTTCGTGGGCTTGGAGAAGATTATCGAGAAACGCGCGGGAACTCGGGCACTCGGGTTCCATACCGACACGACTCCATCCACCGTGCAGCGGCGCAATATGGAACTGTTGGAGCAAGTTCAACCGGGCGATTTGATCCGTTACGGTCTGATCCCGGAGTTTGTCGGTCGCCTGCCGGTCGCTGGCGTGATGAACGATCTCGACAAGGGTGCGCTAATGAAGATTTTGACGGAGCCGAAGAATGCGCTTCTGAAGCAGTACCAGCGGCTGTTTGAATTTGAAAATGTGCGTTTGAGATTCACGGACGACGCGCTCGAAACTGTTGCGGAGTTGGCTCTTCAGCGCAAGGTGGGTGCGCGAGGCTTGCGCATGATCCTGGAAGACCTCATGCTGGAGCTGATGTATCACCTGCCCATGCAGCGAAAGGTTCGTGACTTCGTGGTCACTGCGGAAATGGTTCGCGGACACGAGATTAATTGGAGTCTGCTCGAAAAGGCGGGATAATTCCTGCCCGATCATGGTCGTGACGAGGATAGAAGTATCACTCAGTTTTCCGGCTCGCTCTGAGCCGGTTCCAGGGGGATCCGAAGGGCCCGAATGTTCAACCGCGAAAAACAAGAAATGAAGCGCGTACCTATGATGCCGGTACGGGATATGGTTATCTTCCCACAGCAGATGACACCGTTCATTGTGGGACGAGAGGCCAGTGTTCGCGCACTTGAGGAAGCGCTCGCGGGCGATAAAAAGATTTTTCTGTCGACGCAGCACGACGCCTCGGTGGATGACCCCAAGCCCGAAGAAATCTACGCAGTGGGAACGCTCGCCAATATCGTGCAGAGCGTGAAGCTACCGGACGGCAACATCAAGGTGTTGGTAGAGGGCGTTGAGCGAGCGCGCGCGCTATCCATTACCGGCGACGAAGGATTTTTCCGCGCCACGGTTCGCCTGCTCGGCGCGCGCGTAGAACCTTCCCCTCAGGTGGAGCAGTTGGTGCAGAAGGTGACTGGCCTGTACGAGCAGTTCATCAAGCTTTCGCAAAGCCTGAACTACGATACGATGATCGCCGCTGCGCGGGTCGATGATCCGGCTCGACTCTCCGACACAATCGCCGCAAACCTGCAACTCCCCGTGGATGAAAAACAGGACCTGCTCGAAACGACTGACCCGCTCGAGCGCCTCACGCGAATTTGTGACATTCTCGAGATCGAACTTGAAAAACTGAACGTCGATCGCAACATCAATACCCGCGTAAAGCGTCAGATGGAGCGGGCGCAGAAAGAGTATTACCTCAAAAAAAATTGAAAGCGCTGGCATGTCTCTGGAAGTGCAGGAAAAGGCGCTGACCGAACTGAAGCGGCTCGAATTGATGCCTCCGATGTCGGCGGAATCCACGGTGAGCCGGAATTATCTGGATTGGCTGCTGGCGGTGCCCTGGAAGAAGCGGTCGAAAGAGATTCGCGATATCAAAGCCGCGGAAGAAATCCTGAACAAAGAGCATTTTGGCCTTGAGAAAATCAAGGACCGCATCCTCGAATTCCTGGCCGTGCGGCAATTGGTGAAAAATCCAAAGGGATCGATTCTCTGCTTTGTCGGCCCTCCTGGCGTGGGCAAAACTTCGCTTGCGATGTCGATTGGCCACGCGACCGGACGCAAGTTTGTGCGCGTATCGCTCGGCGGAGTGCGCGATGAAGCTGAAATTCGGGGACATCGTCGCACTTA
>QHYO01000515.1 GCA_003224135.1 Acidobacteriota bacterium
CGGGTGACGACAGCGCGAGTTCGCTTGTCGCTGCGTGCGATCTCGCCTGCCAACGCACTGACCGGACAGCCCGTGCCTGGATGATTGCGATGTGCTTCGCTCAAATAATCATCGACGAGCGACTCGTACGTGACCGGCGGCCCGCCCGAGGCAGCGGCATCCACCTGATGCTTCCACACTCCTAATGCAGACCCGACCGCTTCGGCCACTAAGTCATCGCGCGATTTGAAGTGCTTGTAGAAGCCGCCCACGGTAAGACCGGCTTCCTTCATCAGCTCTGCGATTCCGATCCCGGCAATCCCCTCTTCGCGAAATCTCTTTGCGGCGATAGCAACGATGCGCTTATGAGTCTTCGCCTTTTCAGCCTTGGAATGGCGCATTGGCCCTCCTAAAAAAACTGTAACCGAATCGCAATTACCTGAATCGAATCCGGAGAATGGATTATAACAATAATCCAAAGTGAAACACAAGGAGACCCCGTTGACACCGGGGAAGGAAACGTACGCAACGTTACACGCCAGAAGGGAGATCGCTCATGGACAATCAAAAGATTTACCTGCTGGCAGAAATTACCGTTCTACTCGAATTCCTGGACGACGTGAAAGCCGCGTTCAAGCAAGCTCTCGTTCCTACGCTTCAAGAGCCCGGTTGCGAAGCACTGTTCGAGGCCTCACGGGAGGGCGACCCGCATAAGCTGGTCTTCTTTGAGGTTTTCTCCTCTTTGGCGGCACATGAATTTCACCTTGAACAGGACTACACGAAGAAGATGAATCGTGACGACATTCCACACAGCGTCCTAAGCTCAGACTAGGTTTCAAGTCGCGGGTTCTAGATACCGACGAAACCTTTTCTTTTACGTTCGGAAAACCCGGCACCTATCCGTACTTCTGCTCTGTTCACGCGAAGATGACCGGCCAGGTCGTCGTTAAGCTCTTTCAAGCGCGAAGCCTGACCAATTTTCGCTGATCCAGTCTCTGGAGCTCGTTGTTTGCCTGATTGTTGCTCCCACTACGCATCTCGGAGGATTTCTTAGCGACGTCAATGGTGGCCCGCGAAATTTCCACTTCTGCGCGATCTTGGAAAATCGTAGTACTATCTGTAAATGGCTGATATCATGTGGTTTAATGGTTGATTCCGCTTAACAGTTACTGGGTGCTCCGTACTACGACCTGCGTACCCTGTCCTTTGGCTCTCTCGGCCCATTGGTTAATTTTCCAAGGGGCCGTGTGCGAGCTACCCAACCCGCTTTCGTTCTTGTGGCCGTGTCACGGTCACTGCCGACAGGCAACCCTATCTTAAAACTGGTGGCAACTGCCTTGCATCCGATATTGGCGGAGTTGCGCGAGCATGCGTAGAATCAAGCACTTGCTGCGATCCCGGCCACCCACGCGAACCAAAGCTGGAGTCTTCGGCAGACACTTGCGGCGCGCCTACCAGGCGGCTCGTTGTTGGTCGATTTCGCTCTCCATCTCGGTCCCTGTTTTGCTGATTCTCGCTCAGCCATCAGACCTCTTTTCGGCGCCTCAACCTAGCGTGGAAAACGCTGGCGTCGGAAATGCAAAAACCGCGCAGGCGTTCGCGAACTACGTCCGCGCAATTGACGTACGCAATAACTCTGAATTGCAACGTGGCGTCGATCTGCTATGGATCGATCGACTCCCTGAAGCGGCGAGAAAGCGGGGTTACACGGATTTAGCCCAGGGCGGCGTGGAACTGCAACAACGCAGCAAGCTCGAATCCGGCAGCGAATTTCGCTGCCCGGATTGCATGATTCATCACTGGGAAGGCGTGGTGTTTATCCGCGGTGCGCGCCTCGACGACGTGCTGCGCGTCCTTCAAGATTACGATCATCACGCGGAATATTACGCTCCGGATGTTGCACGCTCAAAAATCGAGTCGCGCGAAGGCGATCACTTTCGGATTTTCTTGCGCTTTCGGCGGCAGAAGGTGATCACGGTTGTACTGAATACCGAACATGACGTTGTCTACACTCGCGATTCCGCGTCGCGCGCGCACAGCCGCAGCACCGCTACGCACATCGCGGAAGTGGAAAATCCCGGCAAACCAAATGAGCGGGAGAAACCCCGCGAAAGCGACAACGGATTTCTGTGGGGAATGGAAACGTGGTGGCGCATGGAAGAAAAAGACCACGGCGTCTACGTGCAGAGCGAAGTGCTTTCGCTCACACGCAACATCCCCGTCGGACTCAGCTGGATGGTCGGGCCCTTTGTTACCGCTGTGCCGAAGGAGTCTCTAACCTTTACGCTGGAAGCGACGCGAAAGGCGGTCCTGGCGCGACTTCGCGCGACGAATTCAAGCGGACTTGTCCGGTAAGGTGAAGGCCGACTTTGCCAGCGCGGCCTTCGCCATCAGCTTTCGCAATTCGCTCGCGTGAGCGGCCCAGGACAATTTCTTTGCCGTTCGCCGAGCATTTGCGGCGATGGCGCCGCGAACCGAAGAATTTGACGCGAGCATGCGGATCGCCTCGCTCAGCTCCCGCGCATTTTCCGGATCTTTCAGAATTACGGAATCTTCAGCATTCACGAGCCACTCGCTCACTCCCGCGCGTGAACTGACGACAACGGGCAGTCCGCATGACATTGCCTCGAGTACCGGCAAATTGAAAGAGTCCTCGAGAGAAGGAGCGACTAAGAGGTCGGCGGCAGCGTAAAAGATTCTGACGTCTTGAACCGGCGCGAAAAATTCGACGCGACTGGTGAGTCCAAGATTTTTCGCGTCGGCGCGAAAGGGAGCCTGTTCGTCCTGGCCCACAACCAACAATCGGATAGGCAAGTCTTTGCAAGTCGAACACGCTTGCAAGAGAGTGTTTAGCCCTTTGTTTCGCCAATCATTTCCGATCAAAAGCAAAACGAAATCTTGCGGCGAACACTTCCATCCCTGCCGGTAGCGCTCACGAAAAATTGCGATGGAAGCAGGTGAGAAGTGATCGCCGTCGACACCGTTCGGAATTACACTCACGTCGTTGCGTCCGAAATAGTGGCTTAGTTGGTCAGCCGTATGGCGAGAGACGGCAGCGAGTGTGAGGCGAGGATTTGCGTAAACTCGGCGCTCGAGACTGCAGACGAGTGCGTAGTAGAGTTTTCGGTGCAAACCGCGCAGCCCGCCAGACTCGCGGGATTGCTGCATCTCGGCGATGCGATGAAAAACGGCGTGGACTAAGATTACATCCGCGTCGATGGCGTTAATCCCGGGCGAGAACACGACGTCAGGCCTTTTTCGCGTGGTACGTTCCTGCCGCCAACGTGTGAATCGATTCAGAAAAAGCCATCCGAGAAATTGCATGAGATGGGGCCCGGCAAGCGAGCCGACACGATGCCAATTAATTCGCCTGATGCCGTTTCTTCCCGCCGCGGATTCGGTTTTGAGGTTTATGTCGCTGACGCGCTGCGCGTAAAGTTCGATCTCATCTTTGTCATCCGCCGCAAGGTGATCCACTAATTCGGCGACTGCGCGCTCTGTTCCGTGCTGGCGATCCACGAAAGGGGAAATCACAGCAATCCGCACGTCACGCGCCTCGGCCGCTTAGGCAATTACTCTATTTTTCTGGACAGTCTGCTTCTGCTTCCAATACGTCCACCGCTTGAATATAGCGCACAAATGGACGAGCGGTGATTGCGGATCCGGCCAAGAGCATTTTCAATTTGAAACGTCTTGCGGTGGAAGAAAAGGAGAAAAATGACAGTGCTCGCTGGATTGGTGGTTCAATCGCGGCAGTCGAATTCCGGAAAATGTTCCCAGTCCTCGCCGCGAAGGGCTGCTCCGAGTTGCTGCACTTGAGTTGACCCCATCAACTCGTGCCTGGCGTGTTCGTAGTTCGCACGTGGGATCGAAGGCTCCAGAAGCCCATCGAGATCGCCGGCAATCTCCTGTTCGTTGTCGCCGCTCCCGCAGACTTGTCCGATCTTGTATTTGCCCACCACGCAAGCAAGCGTGCTGTCGCGTGGCGCATGCGCGAGGATTGGCCGTTGTGCCTGCAGGTATGTCGAAACTTTGATCGGCAGACTCGTGCGCCGGAACACTTGGTATTTTTTCCCAGTGGGATACATGGAATACAAGATGTCGCAGGAGGCGAGCAGCGGAATCGCGTCCGCCTCGCCCAAATCACCGTAGGATTCAAAGATTTCAGGGTGTTGCGCCGCGACAGGGTCCATTTCTGACGAAGCACCGACACGGATGATGCGCAGCCTGCGTTTTTTCTGATCGGCTATTTTTTTGCAGGCCGAGACGAACCGGCGAAAGGGCTCCGCCTGGTAGAGGGTGCCAATGTGTCCGATTCTAAGCTGGCTGCGATCCAGTGCGACATTCAGCATCGGCAACTCAGCGATATGACGATAGAGCGCGAAACATTTCACTCCGTATTTCTGCCGATATAGATTTCTCATTCCCCAGCTGGTGACATCGATGCTTGCGGCCGAGCGCAGAAGCTTTGGAAAGGTCTTCAGCAAGAGTGGCCGGAATGCCGTATAGCGTTCCGAACGAATCCATGTTCCAAAGGGGTCGTCGTGCACCGTCAGATGGACTTTTTTCCCTTGATCGCAGAGCTCTGCCGCGACGGAAATTCCTTCGTAATGGCCGACTATCCAATAGAGGTCGGCATCCATTTGTTCCACAAGACCTTTGATACGGGCTTTTGAGCCAGGCAAGAATCCTGTGCGCCCGGCGAGATCGCTCAAGAACTGTTTTGCAGTCAGCGGTTCGCCTAACCGCTGGCCGCGGCTTCCCGGTACCGGATTTTCAGAAAGGTAATACCACTGGATCTCGAGACCTTTCAGCTGCTCCAAGTGGCTTCTCAACTGAACCGAACCGCCGCCGATTTCAGGTGAGAAGGATGTGAAAAGCGCAATTCGCAATGAAAACTCCATTCTCGGGGGCAGATCTTTCCTTGACCGCAGCCAGAAGGATTTTCTTACCTGCTGCGTTGTACGGCCTCCACGGCTTTTTGAACCGCTTCAACGGTTGCGGCAATGATTTTCCCCGGCGAATGAGTCTCGACGTGAGCAAAACCTCGTCGGCCGGTTTCCTGCAACAGCTCGCGATCGGCAAAAGCAGCGCGTAAAGTTGTGGCAAGAGCTCGGATATTGCCCGCCGGAAAGACAAAGTCCGGCCGCACGGGAGCGACCAAATCGCGCGCAGCACCCACCTGATCACTCGCAATTACCGGGCATCCGCAGCACATTGCTTCATTCACGACAACCGCGAACGGTTCGTAACCTGAAGGTAGCACCATCACGTCCGCCGCAGAATAGAGCGCAGGCAATTGAGACTGATTCACAAAACCTAGGAATTTTACGCGCTCCTGAATCCCGCGCTGCGTTGCTTGCGCTTGCAGTTCGGCTCGCTGAGGGCCCTCACCTGCAAACACGAGAATGGACCCTTGCAGATTCGCTTCGGCGAACGCGTGAAGCAAATCCATCGGCCTCTTCCACGATTGCAATTTGGCACAGAATAGAATCACTGGCTGCTCTGGCGCGGCGCCCCATTCTGCGCGTACTGCCGCGCGGTCCGCTTTTAGAGATTCCGTCTTCCACCAGTCGTTGTCCACGGCGTACGGAGTGAGCGTGATCTTGCCGGCAGAAATGCCGAGACTCTTCACCATTTCCAACGTTCCAGTCGAAGGCACAATCACCTGATCCGCCTGGCGAAACAGAAATGGCCAAAAAGCTTTCTTAAACCAGATCTTCCACGTTTTCCCATCTCGCGGCGCAAGGCTGTGCGCGTCAGTGCCAAACAAAAACGCCGTCCCGGCGATCTTTGCTGCACGGCGAGCAATCCAAAACGATGCGCGCACATACCCAACGAAACATAGCGCCGCGTCGAAGTGTCCCTCGCGAATCACCGTTCCCAGCCCGGGATTGTTCAACCCCCAGAACGATTCTTCGCCCGATCCTTTGTTCGGGATTTCCATCCAAGAATATCCATCGAGCAGCGGCACGTCCCACTTCACGGAAGTCTGAAACTCCGGGTCAAAGCCTGATCGGGCACCGCGCAAAGAACAGTACGCTACCTGTACATCGAGCCGCGGCTCATTTGCCATTCGACGAAAAATCGGCGCCATGTATTGGGCCGGATGCGTCGCGATGGCCAAAACTCTGAAGCGGCGCTCAGACATTGGATTTGTTGGCGTGCGTCAATTCTGTCGCGAGCGTGAATTCCATGTGTGTTTCGCTCGAGGTTTCGCTGCAAAGGACCGTCTGCGAGTATAACCGTGTTTCGAACCCTCAAACCGCTGTGCTAAACTTCTTAAGGCTTAGCCCCGTAACTCTCAGAGTTGCGGTTCACTGCAGCTCTCCGCAGACACTCCCCGCCAAGCGGGGCTGAACGAAATCTCGGTGTACGAAGGAACTGTCATGTCTGGGCACTCAAAGTGGGCCACCATCAAGCATAAGAAGGCCGCTACGGACGCCAAGCGCGGCCGCGCGTTTACGCGTCTGATTCGCGAACTGACGATTGCCGCGCGAATTGGCGGCGGCGATCCGAACTCCAACCCTCGGCTTCGCACCGCGATTCTTGCTGCGAAGAACGAGAACATGCCCAACGACAATATTGAGCGCGCGATCCTGCGGGGTACGGGACAGCTCGAAGGCGAACAGTACGACGAAGTTACATTTGAAGGGTATGGGCCGGGCGGCGTGGGCATTCTCATCCAAGTGGTGACGACGAATCGCAACCGAGCGGTTGGTGAAATGCGCCACTTGATGGCCAAAAACAACGGCAATATGGCCGAAGCGGGCGCCGTGGGATGGATGTTCCACCGGAAGGGCGAGATTACCGTCCCCAAAGAAGCCGCGAGTGAAGACAAATTGATGGATTTGGTTTTAGAAGCAGGCGCGGAAGACATCAAGGACGACGGCTCAGGCTGGTACATTGTGACCCCGCCGGAATCGATCGAGACGGTGAAGGATGCGCTCGTGAAAGCGGGGATTACGCCCGTCAGCGCCGAGGTCGCGATGGTTCCGCAAAACTACGTCAAGCTTACCGGAGAACAGGCTAAGCAGATGCTGCGTTTGGTCGAAGCGCTTGAAGAACACGACGACGTTCAGCACGTTTACGCGAACTTTGATATAGACGAGAGCGAAATCCAGGCTGCCGTCGGCGCGAACTAACTTTCGCGCACTGTCACACGCGACAGGCACAAAGAACTGGGCTTCACAAACCAGTGGCACCAAATCGCTGCGCGCTTTACACTTTTTCGCATGAGCGAACCCCGACCGCGTCAATTTGTGTTTCGCGTGCTTGGCGTTGATCCCGCCGCCGCCGGACCCACGGGCTACGGTATCGTGGAGTCGGACGGCAGGCGCTGTCGTTCGCTGCATTATGGTGCGCTCACCGTAGCCGATAAAATCCGCAAAGAATCCATAGGCGCGGCACTGGAAGCCGTTCACGTACTGATTTGCGATTTGCTGGAGAAGTTTTCGCCCGATGCGCTCGCGGTCGAGTCGATTTTTTCGGCCCTCAATGTGAAAACGGCGCTTCGCCTGGCGGAGGTGCGCGGAGTGTTGCTGCTGGCGGCCTCGCAACATGGCGTAAAGGTGTACAGCTATGCGCCGCGGCTAATCAAAGCGACCGTGGCTGGTTACGGGAATGCCGATAAACAACATGTGCAAGCAATGGTGCGTTCGCTGCTTGGAATGACGGAGACTCCCGAGCCTGCAGACGCTGCAGATGCACTGGCTGTCGCCCTATGCCACATGCAGAACGAACAATTTCAGGCGCGATTTGGGCTTCCGCCGGCATCGGGCACCTGCTCCTCACGAATGGTACGAGGCGCGACGGCGCGGTCCGTTGATGCGGACACTCGGCGAGTGCGACCGTCGCGATGAGTCGAGCACACAAAGCGCTGGCGCGTGTTCTGTTCGCAGGCGCAGTAGTCTTTTTCTCGGGCCTGATTTCATGGTCGGTTCCTGCAGCGTGCGCCCAGTCCGGGCAGGATGCGAAGGTAACTTTCCGGCGCGTTTTCCAGGGCAGTTCGCCGGAATTCATCGAGCTTACGGTTCGCGACAATTCGAACTCCGCGACATACGACATCCGGCAGCTTGATGAAGATGCGAGCGCTGCGGCGTTTGAAGTGAGTGATACCTTGCGAGCAAAAATATTCGCTCTCGCCAGAGAATTAAATCACTTTCAGGGGCAGGATCTGGACGTGCACCGGAAAATCGCCAATCTCGGTGAAAAAACATTTCGCTGGGAACAAGGCGCCGTAGCTCACGAGACAAAATTCAACTACACGCTGAATTCT
>QHYO01000069.1:0-471 GCA_003224135.1 Acidobacteriota bacterium
ACGGCGCACACGGAAGTAATGCGCTTGTTAGGGATATGCGTTTGCGCTCTTCTAAGAAATCTAATTTCCTTCCGGCGTGGAACCGTGGTTTAGGCAGAAAAACCGGCTTACTCCCATCAAACGGCGTTCGCAGAAATTAGCAAAGATGCGCTGTGTTAAAGAAACATAGTGGAGGTCATTCGCGTTCTCTTGCCTCCAGTACTGGGACGCAATTGGAACGCATCTGGAACGTAAGCACACCCAAAATGGCTGTAATCTATTGATTACAGATTACTTAGCATGGTGGAGGCGGGGGGAGTCGGAATATTTCGCGCGTTGAAAACACGCAAGTTATTGATTCTGCTAGACGCACAAAACTCAAGAAACGCAGAAATTGCGCTCAACTGGAACGTATCTGGAACGCGGCTCGTCGCCGCGGAGTGGTGACAACTTCTGAATCAAAGATGCGGCCGCCAACCGAACACTATTCTG
>QHYO01000069.1:542-1709 GCA_003224135.1 Acidobacteriota bacterium
GACGATGCGGTCCAGCCAGCACACTGTCGCTTTTTTTGGATCATTCGTTTGACTCTCGATTGTCCAGCCGCTGGCAGGACTCGAACAGAGGGGTTTCCCTGCTTCCGTAGCAGCCCAGGAGAATAGATATTCGTTTGCTGTCGTGGTGGTGACTGCAGCTGAAGACCACGCGGTGGTGGCGGTGAGTGATTCGTGATAACCGGATTGATCGAGCGGCGCGGCGGGATCGAGTCCGGCCACCTCCGCTACGGCGACCAACAGAAAAGTGCTACCGCCGCTGAAGTTCAACGTCAGCGAGGTGGTTCCCCCAGCAGTAGACTTGGCGTAATAGAAGTTGGTGTAGGTAGCGCTGCCGGAGACATTGTGGAAGATCGAAGTGGTTAGGCCGCGGGTGAAGGCATCTCCGGAACCATCGGTCACACTGCTGATATCCAGGGGCCAGAAGCTCATACCCACGATCAAGGTGTGGCCTGTGGCGGTGGCCTGTGGCAGGGTGAGTGTGACGGTTCCGCCGGAAGTAGGCTCACGGCTGAAGGTGGCTTTCTGGATCAGCGAAATGGCGGGCGGAGCGGAGACGGAGAAACCATTGGTGAGCGTGCCGGTTTGGTTGTCGGGATTGGTGACGGTGACGTTGCGTGAGCCTACGGCAGCTGCAGAGCTAATGGTGATGCTGGCAGTGAGTTGAGTGGCGGAGTTAAAGGTGCAGGAGTTCACCGTGATACCCGCACCAAAACTGCAGGCAGCGCCACTCTGGAAGTTGCTGCCGGTGATGGCCACGCTCGGCAAATTCTGTCCCTGCGCGCCGGAGTTGGGATTGACGGAACTGACGGAGGGCGGCGGAGGGGGGCCAGCCATGGTCACCGTGAACCCGTTCGTCAATATGCCGGTTTGGCTGTCGGGATTGGTTACGGCGACGTTGCGCGTGCCGACCGTAGCTGTGGAGCTGATGGTGATGCTGGCGGTGAGTTGAGTGGCGGAGTTGAACGTGCAGGAGTTCACCGTGATGCCCGCACCAAAGCTGCAAGTGGCCCCGCTCTGGAAGCTGCTCCCGGCGATGATGACGCTGGGCAAACTCTGTCCTTGTGCGCCGGAATTGGAATTGACAGAGGTCACCGAGGGCGGCGGCGCTGATGACCGGCCCTTGAATGTGACGATCTCCATCGCATA
>QHYO01000069.1:1823-6759 GCA_003224135.1 Acidobacteriota bacterium
TGATGATGACGCTGGGCAAACTCTGTCCTTGTGCGCCGGAATTGGAATTGACAGAGGTCACCGAGGGCGGCGGCGCTGATGACCGGCCCTTGAATGTGACGATCTCCATCGCATAATTCTGCGCGGTGCTGGCGGTGACGGAGGCCTGGTACGATCCGGCGGCCGAGACGACCCGGTCCAGCAGACACACCGTAGCCGGATTGGTCTGACTCTCAATCACCCATCCACTCGCAGGATTCGCGCACGTTGCATTCGAGGCTTCCGAGGCGGCCCAGGAGAACAGGTATTCATTTGCAGTCGTGGTCGTGACTGCGGCTGACGACCACGCGGCAGTTGCCGTGAGTGAATCATGGTAGCTGGATTGATCTAATGGCGCGGAGGAGTCGAGTCCGGACACCTCGGCCACGGCCACCAGCAGATAGGTGCTGCCACCGCTGAAGGTGAGTGTCAACGAGGTGGTGCCTCCGGCCAGCGATTTGGCGTAGAAGAAATTGCTGTACGTGGCGCTGAAGTTGACATTATGGTAGATCGAAGTGGTCAGCCCGCGGGTGAAAGCATCTCCGGAACCGTCGGTCACACTGCTGATATCCAGAGGCCAGAAGACCGTTCCGCCGGAAGTAGGCTGAAGGCTGAAAGTGGCTTTCTGGATCAGAGCCATGGACGGCGGTGGTGGAGGTTGTTGGGGTGTGGCGCAGGCCGAAGTGGACTTGGCACTCTCGCCGGAGGAATTCACGGCGGTCGCCTCGTAGCAGTATTGCGTACCATTGGTGAGCCCGGTATCCGTATAGCTCGTGGTGGTGATGGGACTGCTGTTTAGCTGGCTGTAAGCTCCGCCATTCACGGAGCGGTAGAGGTTGTAGCTGGTAGCACCCGCCGAGATGTTCCAAGTTAGGCTCACCTGGGAGTTGCCGGCCATCGCAGTGAGTCCTGTGGGCGTCGTGCTCGTGACGACCAGCGACACGGTGACGCTATGCGTCAGGGATCCACTAGTGCCGGTGACCGTAAGAGTGCTTGTGCCAAGAGGAGTGCTCGACGAAGTATCCACGGTGAGTATGGTGTTGCCGGGCGTCGCGAAATTGTTCGCCGCAAAAGAAGCGCTGGCGCCTGATGGAAGGCCCGAAACGCTGAGGGTGACCGCTCCCGAGAAGTTGGAGATCGAAGACGTGCTGACGGTGTAGCTGGTGCTGCTGCCGGGATTGACTCCCTGGCTCGCAGGAGTCGCCGAAATCGTGAAGTCTGGAGTCGTCAGAAGCAGTCCGTAAACGTTCAGTGGAGCGCTGCTAACGCCATCCGCGGGAAACGAAGCCAAGTACACGCGCCCATTAACGACAGTTGGCGGGCTGTACTTTGCCCAGTTTCCGCTGTCGTCGCGGGCCGCGTTCAAGCGGGAGTTCCACAGTTCCTTCGTGAGATCGTCTGCGTTAAAGGCTCGAAGAACGCCCTGATGCACGCCGTGGTCCCCGTTATCGGCAAGAGCCATGGAAGACCAGATGATGCCGGAACCGCCAGTGCTGCCGTTTGCGGAAAGTGTGAGCACGCCGCCCGATTCTCCGCAAGGGGAAGTGATGGTGCTCTCCGACACCATTCCGGTGTCGAAAGTAGCGCCGTTGAAATGATACGCCTTCAGGAAATCGCAGCCGTTGCTCCACACGTACATCCAGGGGCCTGCGCCAGCGGAGCGATTCCAATAGACCGGCCCGCCGTAGACTCCTCCGCCGTTATTGGCGAGTGATTGAACGATCTGGCCGTTTCCTGAACTTTCGTGGCCGAGATTTCCGGTGTGCATCACATAAAAGATGCTGGTTTTGCCGGCGCCGGCGATGAGATCGGTTCCGGGAATCAGAATCGGGCCCGACGATCCGTAGTCAACATCGCCCGCATTGAGAGAAGACCAGCTGTCCGGCGTGAACCAATCGAGAAGCGGCATACCAGCGGTGGAACCAAACTTCACCATGGACTCTCCGAAGTTACGCGTCCCATTCCAATCCCCGTTGCCCACCATGTAGTAGACGTTGCCGCTCGCATCCACCGCGGGACCCCGGCCGGACATCCAGATGCCGGCCTTGAACCCATCCGGCGACGAGCACCAGATTCCGGTTTGCTGAAGATTCGCGGCGTTATACGACATGACCCACCCGTGGTAGGGACCCGTATCTTCGTGAGATGCCCACGCGATCGAAACCTGGCCGTTGACGAAAGCAAGGCTGGACCGCTGATTATGAATCTTGGGATCGAAAGTGAGTGTGCCACCTACGCTGGCGTTGCCGGTGCCGGGGACGCTGCCCTGAATGACAACGGGACCTCCTAGCTTTTCGGCAAGTGTCGTAATATCCAGTGCGTGCAGCCGCTGGCAGTAATTGCCGTTGACAGTGCCACAGGTGCTCGCGGACTCCTTCGTGCGAGCCACGAGATACATGGTGTTGCTGGAAAGATCGATATAAGGAGTGCTCTCGATTCCGACATTGCCAACGATGTTCAGGTTGGGGCTCACGAGGTCCGTGATGGGCACAGGCGTGGAACCCGCGACTTGGGTGGTGAGATCGAGCGAAAGAAGCGGGGTAGTGGAACTGGAGTCCGCGTCGAAGGCGTAGACTACGTCGTTCATGGTGACTACGTAGAGCACGTTGTGGGCACCTTTGCCCGGGATGGTGACATTTTGAACGTAAAGAGACTGCGCTTGCACGGAACCACTGACCTGGTAAGACCAGAGCTTTCCGAACGTACTGACGTTGACGTTTGAAGTATTCAGTTGTGTCTCACTAAGGTTCGCGCCCAGCCGCGACTGATCGTACCGTTGGGTGACGATGTCGATTTGCGCGAAAGAGAGGGGAGCCAAAGCGCAGAACAGCAGGAGCAGAAAGAAAAGACGCACGTACAAAGACTTTGCGGGGCGCACATTTCGCTCTGTGTGGCGCCTTGAGGATTGCAGACGCGCAAGTCGCACTACGAGGTCCCGGGGATCGTACATCGCGCTACCTCCGTCCGGAATGATTGTGTTGGATTGTGCGATCATAGGGCGAAGACCTGAATAAAGCAATCAGGTGAATTACCGTCAGGTGAAGACCCTAAGCGGAAGGAAGAGCTCCTCGATTTCCGGTATGAATCTCAGAGCCCCTGGACCCATGATTAGGCGACATCTATAATCACAAACTTAAATCACTGTTCCGTTTTCAATTCAGATTGTGCGCAAAGGACTTCTGCGCACGATGAGATGCTCGGGTGTTCAGCGCAGAGTAGGATCGACCCCAAACTCTGGCAAAGACCCGTGTCAACAGAATGGTGGAGGCGGGAGGAGTCGGTCTGGATTCCCTGCCCTCAATCGCCGAATAAGCCTTGCTGGCACAATGTGATCCACATGCCGCCTCGCTCCAGTCTGCCTAAAATCTAAACCGCAAGGCTCCACTTCGCAATTTCCGCGCAGAGCTGGAACCCGATGACTCCTCCAGCCGTTCCGGGTTGGGGGTGTCCCGGGCCATTTCCGGTCCACGCCTTCCCAACGTACTGGTTTCTCCAGCGTACGGAAATGCGCCTTGCACACCTGGCACTTGCGGTAGCGATACGTCTTGTGGCGGCGATAGACCGTTCTCAGGACTTCGGTCTGATTTATTCCGCAATATGGACAAAGCATCGTTGCAGCCCTCCTTCCCGTGAATCGTCAGCCCAGACCCCGACCGAGGAGACTTTGTAACTGAGTCAAAATCTCTGGTGCAGAACCACGGCGGGACAGGCAATTCCTCCCTGTGGGGAAACCATCACCGAAGCGAGCAACCGGCTAGCGACTGGCCTAATCGCTCGGCGTGATTGCGGCCAGAATCTCGGCACTCACGTGTTGGACATACTCCAGGGATTCGGTCAGCGTGTCCTTATCGCCTGAATAGAGTTGTATATAGTCGGCGGACTTCTGTGCTTTCAGGCCGATAGCTTCACAGACCACAAACGCTACGGCCTCGGCTTCCGTCTCGCGGACGCACTTGGTCGTTTCCGTGCGTCGCCTGTTTTGGTGAAGAAGTGAATGTGCCGTTTCGTGCACGAGCGTTGCGAATTCCTCGGCGACAGATTGGCCGGATAGCAGGACAATCTTTCCAGGTGAGCATTGGCCCTGTGCGGGGTAGATCGCGTCCGAGTATTCAAGTTGAATTCCACGGCTCGACACAAATTCCTTTAGGCGGTGCGTGTGCCCGGACGGATCCCCTTCGGCGTTTACTAGTTCGGGCAGTGGGTTGCCATCAGTGTCGGCGGCGTCGAACACGTAAACCGCGCGGAAGTGCACCACTGGCTTTTCGGTGCCTTCCTCTCGGTCGGGGTTCTCCGCGTCCTTGCGTAGGAGCACCGGCGCAAGAATCAAGATTCCCTTTGCGCCTTTCTTTACGTAACGTCCGAATTGCTTCCAGGTCTGGAATCCGGCGACATGAGTAGCTTCGGGTCTCTGCGACGCGATGAGCATGATGTTGTGCAGCGAGTAGCGATGGAATCGCGCCATAGCAGCGAGGTATTCCCTGAGCCTCTCACTGTGGCCCCTTTCTAGGGCCTGACTGAGTTGCTCGATGGCCTTGCTTGCGATCTGTTTGGCCTGCTCGACTTTCATGTTTTTTTGCCCTCCTGTTTCGGGGAACCCTAGCTCCCTGCGCAGCAGGCAGAGGGAGCATTAACCCGAAAGGGGGAAAAGAAGCGAAGAGATTAGCGTGTTCATGTCGGAGCAGGCCGCGCGAGTGAGTGTCACAGCTTTCTATCGCGCGAGTCGCGGCAATGGAGACCGAAGGCGTAAGTGGTTACACGCTGGGACGCGGTAATTTCAAGGCGATACAAGGATGAGAGCAAACTAAGCGTCCGCTAGGCCCGCGCAATGGGAGACCTTAGCGAACTGGAACACGATGGCAGAATCGACGCTTGGGTTACTGCCGCGGACTCATATAGGTGGCTTGGAGAGCAATCTAAT
>QHYO01000514.1:0-317 GCA_003224135.1 Acidobacteriota bacterium
GTTTTCCTTCGCGATGGACAGGTGGTTCGCAACGATTTGCTGCCTACCAATGTTGAGAAACCCGTCGAGAATCAGCTTAATTTCGAAGGCGGCAAGGAACCAAATTGGCTGAGTTGCGATAGAGCGGCCCAGTTCGAGGTCATACGTGATTCTTTCGGAACTGGTGTCATGTTCTTTCAACTCAAGGCCGTTTCCCGCGATAGCTGTCGATAAACGGCGAGAACACTAGTGCACTGCATCTGCACTGAAGCGCCGCTCATCTGGTTTTTTAGAATCGTGGGGCAGATAACCAATAGAGAGGATACAGATTGCTGTGG
>QHYO01000514.1:410-5440 GCA_003224135.1 Acidobacteriota bacterium
ACCAATAGAGGAGGATACAGATTGCTGTGGAATCGAGAAGTGCTTTAGAATCAGTGGTACCGCACGACGCGCCCGTAGCTCAGCTGGATAGAGCGTGTGCCTCCGAAGCACAAGGTCGGGCGTTCGAATCGCCCCGGGCGCGCCATTTATAAGATCTGCCCTTCGTTTCACCTTTGTAGCCCATCGACAGAAAAACCAAGTCCGGCACGTTCGCACCATTCCTGTCTCCACACTGGGTCATTCTGTAATCCGCCTGCGTAGAAGTCTGTAACGCTCTCTTTGGAATGGCCGAGCCACAACTTGGTCAAGTCTTCGGAAACACGCGCGAGACGGAGGTCTCTGGCGCTACTTCGATGCTGTATTCGTCCTTCTTAACGCGCGAGAGGGTAGGCGAGGAATACGATCAACGCTCCTGAGGCAATAAATCCACATATCAAAAGTAAAATCCCTAACTGTGAATCCGAAATCAGCCGACGTGAGCGTACCCAGCGACCCATCCTCAACCTCCGCTTCCCGCACAGTAAGCGGGCCAATGTTCGTTGTAGGTAGAGCAAATTAGGTGCCAAACACAAGGAATTCGTTCCTTGTAAGTGATCCTAAATAGCAGACTTATTTGGTTTAAACGGAAGTACTAGCTGGGTACTATAACAGCTTGTGCATATTTGCAGAAGAGGCTGTCCCGAAACGGCATCGCTCTCTATGGGCAGACACGTCGGGCAACCGAATACGACAACGCCCTTCCCGCCCTGCGCGACTGATGGCGGCTCATCAACGAATACGAAAAATCATGTCGGTGAATTTCCTTTTGGATTGCGGTGAGCAAAATGGATTCTGCACGGGCGACTCCAAGTTCAATGTGCAGAGGAAACGGAGGGAATGCGCAGTTTAACACGCGCAACTAACCGTGCTATAAAATCCTCAATAAGGACATCCGTGCGATGGCTGCTGTTCGAGTACAAGGGTCTCGAAATCGAACGTCGCGAGCGCTGCAAAGAAGTTGGTCGGCTCCTTCTTGTCACTGAGCCTGCTTAGCAGGAAAACTGCGAAGAACAGCCTCTAGCTGGCGCAGCGTCTCGACCAGATATGACGGATCCGTATCGAATCGGAAGATCTCCTCCCCCACGATTGCTGCCCTCCTCGCTTTCGAAGCCTCCGTCATCTTTTGAAGTGGTGTACGGTAACGACTCCGCCGATTGATTAGCGAACTGCAATGCTTGTTCATTTCTTGGGCAGCTCTTGCCTGCTCGCACTTTCGGGATGCCCTAGGTGTGCGCACTCTCTCTGCTGCTCTGGCGTGATTTGTGTGGGCATTTCCCCGGCTGGCACGGAATTGCATCGCATCGTGTCTTCGAATCGGGGCGCTGAGAAGACGAAACTCAGGCTAATCGGTTCGGTGCGCAAATTCTTCAAACTTACCCACGTATTTGCCGGGATAAACACAAGTCCTCCGGCATGGAGGTCGCGCTCCTGGTCGCCGAGCCAAACGTGAGCCGTTCCGCTGTGGACCAGCACTATTTCATCTTGGACCACACGTCGAGCGACCCGGCACAACGCATCGGTAGGAAATGGCAGTTGCAGCTTGCAGCATATTCGGCGTTGCATCGCTGCGGCAGTTGTATGCTGAAGACGTCCCGCGGGGGAGAAAGTCCTATGGTACTCAAAGCCCCAACCGAATCCGAGCAACCTGGCGACATCGCAAGGTATTTTGACCGTCAAGGTTTGTATCAGACGGAATTTGATGGAAGAGTCCCCGTCTATATTCGTTTGGCTGTTCGGACGGAGTACGGCGAGCTAAGATCTCTGGTTCTGCCGCTGTTGTCGTGGGTTCCCGCAGAGCGTGTTGAAGTATTGTCCTGAATCTCCTGCCTTTCGGCTTTGATATGCGGTTGGTTGACACCCGGAATGAAAATATCCATGAGATGGCTGCTATTCGAATACAAAGGGCTTGAACTTCTTATCTTGTCAAAACCCTTCAAGAAGAAGATGTTGGCTGAGAAGGCGCTTCTCAAATATTCCGACCGCGTAGTAAGAAGATTGGAATCCGCCCAATGCGGGTATAAGCATCATGGACAGTCCCATTACTGTTCTCTGAATTAATCCCGGGGGCTAAGAAGTTCTGGTGATTGACCGAAGCAGCGTCGTCCCAAATACTGGGGCTAATCACACCCGAATACTTCCTTGGCGGGACGCACAGCAGAAGAGAAGGCTGGTGCGACCTGCCCCTCCAGCAACTTCAGCGAAGATCCACCCAAATTCTGACAACCGTGCTCGCCGGGTCTCCGAGCGTCCCCGAGTTTGCCGTCCCGGGCTCGCGTCACCGATTGTTGACTTCTAGGAATATCTCGTAGACAGCGTTTGCGTAACTCTCAGTAAATATTACACTTATCTTTCGGCGATAGAAATGCATCAATGCAAGCGCCACCAGCGAAAGTGACGCTTGTGTATGGACATTAACCAAGCAAAGTGGTTTTTGCGAGTCTTCGCGGAGGGTAAGAAGCTCGACACACTTACCATCAGAGAGTTGTATCTGTCGGGCTACATCGGAATCGAATTGCTCTCACCGGGGAAAGAGCCACTTCCGACGGTCATAACCGAAAAAGGGAAGCGAGTCCTGGAAACGTAAACTTGCTTTCATTTATCTTTCGAATCCCGCACTTCATTTTCCCCGCCTCCACTCCGCGCATTCGCCTGATTTGCACGGACGTTTGCTAACTAGATACATTTTGATTAGACCGCGTGACCCATAGTCCCACGCTCGCTCGACCGGGACCACTTCACATCACGGACGTCGTACCTTAGTTGTCGGCGGACAACGCTATCGCCGCGCGGTATGCAGCCATCGCTGATAAAATCTGCTACTCGACAGGAGCGTCCACGCTATGAAGCTGATTCGATTTGGACAACCAGGACAGGAAAAGCCGGGCGTACTTTTGGACGACGGTGCGCGGCTGGACGTATCCGGATTTGTCGCTGACTACGATGAGGATTTCTTCGCGAACAACGGTTTGCACAGACTACGCGTCTGGCTGGAGATGCATGCATTCTCCGCGCCGCACGTCGCGAATTCGGTTCGACTTGGGCCTCCCATCCGCCGCCCCAGCAAAATCGTGTGCATCGGACTAAATTTTCGCGATCACGCCGCGGAAAGTAAGCTGGAGCCTCCGAAGGAACCGGTGATCTTTTTCAAGTCCACTTCATCGCTCGTGGGACCCAACGATGCGTTGAAAGTTCCGCGCAATGCGGAAAAAGTCGACTGGGAGGTGGAACTCGCTTTCGTCGTGGAGAAGCCGGCCACGTACGTATCAGAGGCCCAGGCGCTTGACCACATTGCAGGATTCGTCCTGCACAACGATTATTCCGAACGAAGTTTTCAGCTTGAGCGGGGCGGCCAATGGGTAAAAGGGAAGAGCGCGGACACGTTCGCTCCTCTCGGACCATTTCTTGCGACGCGCGACGAGCTTCCAGACTTCGATCGGCTCGGCATGTGGCTGAAAGTAAATGGTGAATTCCGCCAGCGCAGTTCCACCGCTGAAATGATTTTTGGCGTGCCGTTTCTGGTGTCCTACATCAGCCAGTTCATGACGTTGCTGCCGGGCGATGTGGTCAGCACTGGAACGCCCGCAGGCGTAGGCCTTGGAATGAAGCCGCCGCAGTACTTGAAGCCGGGCGATGTCGTAGAACTCGGAATAGATGGCCTCGGCGAATCGAGACAAATTGTGGCGGCGTAGTGAACTAAGGAATTTCTTGCAAAAATTATTATGGTTATTTCGGGGCTTCCGCCTGTACGGCCGAGTACAACGGAAATCCGCTGTCGGCGTTTTTCCAGAGCGACAGAAAATTGTTGTACGACGCTTGCGCCTCCGCAGTTTCGCCGTTCATTGTCCGCGCCCGCGCAAGTCCCAGGCGAGCGAGCGCTCCGATCGGTTCATTTGACACCACCCCGGGCCAGTTCAGAATTTTTTGAAATTCTGCGGCAGCTGCTCCGCCCTGGTGTTGCGCCAGCAGCGCCTCGGCTCGAACATAAACCGGATACAAATACGTCGAATAGCTGCTGCTGCCCGCAAGTCCCAATTCGTAAGGCGACGCGGCTCGCAAAAATTCAATCGCTCGCGAGGGGTCTCCATCGCTCAGCGCGACCTGCGCATAAATCGTGGGCAGATAATTGAACTGCACAATTGTGTCTTCCGGGATTGCGAGGGCCAGGCTCGCGACAAATTCCACGTCTCTTCCGTTCGACGACTTTAACGCGTTTGCCGCATAACGTTTTGCTTCGGCGCCGTTTCCGAACAACGCTTCTCGCAACGCCGCCGCCGCTTCGCAACCCGCGGCTCTTTCTTTGCGTCCCGCACGCTTCGCGGAAGCTACCGCTTGCCGTGACAGCTCCCGGGCCGTGTTCAATTGCCCGAAGTACGCCGCGGTGTCCGCCTGGTAGTACAACAACACCGCCTCATCGCCTGCGCGGTCTGCTGACCAGTTGACCTGCTCCGCCATTCCTGCGTCGTCGCTTTGCAGGAACGCCAGCTGATACAACGCGTATCGGATGTCTGGCGAATCCAACTTCTTGGACGCCGCTTCCGCCGCCGTTGCATGCGCCTCCTTCGTGCGGTTCATGTTCACCAGCACCGTCATCAGGTTTCCATAGTTCAGTATGTCATTTGGCGCCAGCCGCAAAGCCTCTCGAAATTCCCGCAAGGATTTTTCGTATTGCCCCAACGTTTGATAAACCACGCCGAGATTCATGGGCGGCACTGCTTCGCGCGGATACGTCTGTGCCCACAGCTCGTACACCTGCTTCGCTTTTTCCATATCGCCGGTCACAAAATGGTGATAATGCGACTCGATGTAGAACTTTTCGCGCTCGCTCACCTTGGCTCGAAGCTCAAACGCCCGCCGCGTATTTTCCGCGGCGAGTTCCTTTTCTCCCAAATTGTGATAGGTGGTTCCCAAGGATGCGTACGCCATCGCCAAGTTCGGGTCCAGCCGGATCGCACGTTGGAAAAGAGGCACCGCCGCTGCAAAGTTTCCTTGCG
>QHYO01000516.1 GCA_003224135.1 Acidobacteriota bacterium
TCTGATGAAAGCCAATGAGTGCCAGCGCACAAACGCTCCTCTTTCGAGCCTATGCCTGGGCTTGAAGTGCGGAGGCTCCGATGGCTTTTCCGGTCTGTCTGCGAACCCGGCGATTGGCCACACCTCCGACCTTCTTGCGGCGCTTGGCGGGAGGACCATCCTTTCTGAATTTCCGGAATTATGCGGCGTGGAACAAGAACTCATCAACCGGACGACACGCAGGGAAGTGGCCGACCGATTTATTCATTTGATGAAGAGTTACAGCGCACGAGCCAAGGCCGTGGGGTCTGGTTTTGAAATGAATCCGAGCCCGGGCAACATGCGCGACGGATTGTTGACTGATGCGATGAAATCTGCAGGCGCGGCGAAAAAAGGCGGCAATTCTCCGGTGACAGCGGTTCTGGATTATCCGGAGTATGCGACCCAACCAGGACTGAATTTGCAATGCACGCCGGGGAACGACGTGGAATGCGTCACGGCTCAGGTCGGTGCAGGAGCAAGTGTAGTGTTGTTTACCACGGGGCTGGGAACACCTACAGGAAATCCCATGGCGCCGGTGGTGAAGCTGTCCACGAATTCGGCGCTCGCGCAACGCATGGCGGATATCATCGACATCGATACCGGCGGAATTATTTCCGGAGAGAAGACCATCGAGCAGATGGGCGAAGAAGTTCTCGACTTCGTGATTCAGGTGGCGAGCGGCGAAATTCGCACCAAGGCGGAAGGCAAAGGTCAGGAAGATTTTATTCCCTGGAAGCGAGGTATTTCCCTCTGAACACCACGGGCAGTGATGCGAAGAATTTTCGGCTGGATGGCAAGGTGGCCGTCGTCACGGGTGCTGGGAGCGGCATCGGACAGGCGATCGCCCGGCGCTTCGCGGCCAACGGAGCGGCGATTCGAATCATCGATATCAATTCGAGCCAGGCAGAATCCACTGCAAAGCTAGTCGCAGACACTGGCGGCGAGTCGGCAGTTCATATTTGTGATGTTACCGACCAGCGGCAAGTCCGCGAAACATTCGAGAAAATCTTTTCCGAGTCGCGGATAGACATCCTCGTGAACAATGCGGGCATTTCGCATATAGGCACGGTAGAAACGACGACGGAGGAAGATTTCGACCGGGTATTTCGTATAAATGTGAAGGGCATATACCACGGCATCCACGCTTCGATCGGCCATATGAAGGCGAACGGCGGCGGCGTAATTCTCAACATGGCTTCTATCGCGGGGTCCGCGGCGCTCGCTGACCGCTTCGCCTACTCGATGAGCAAGGGTGCGGTCATCGCCATGACGCTTTCCGTGGCGAAGGACTACCTCCAACATAACATTCGCTGCAATTGTATTTCGCCGGCCAGGGTGCACACGCCGTTTGTCGATGACTACCTACGGAAGAACTATCCTGGACGCGAGAAAGAGATGTACGACAAACTGGCCAAGTCTCAACCGATCGGACGAATGGGCAGGCCCGACGAAGTAGCTTGGCTGGCACTTTATCTGTGTTCCGACGAAGCGTCCTTCATCACCGGAGTCGACTACCCGCTGGATGGCGGCTTCTTCAATTTGCGTGGCTAATCTATGGACCTGCGCCTCAAAGAAAAAGTCATTCTAGTCACCGGAGGCGCGAAAGGAATTGGCGCCGCGATTGTACGTGCCGCCGCGGCCGAAGGCGCTGTTCCCGTTTTTCTGGATCGCGATGCCGAAGCGGGGCAGCAATTGCAGATCGCCTTGCAAAGTTCCGGTGTGAAGGGCGAATTCGTCGCCGGGGAGATCACGGCACCACAAACCTGCGGCAAAACTGTGGAATACGTGCTGCAGAAATTCGGCCGGCTCGACGCTCTGGTCAACAACGTGGGTGCCAATGACAATGTGGGACTCGAGCGTGGCACACCCGAAAAGTTTGTCGCATCGCTTGAGCTGAACTTGGTGCACTACTACGCGATGGCACATTATGCTTTGGCTGCTCTCAAGGAGTCGCGAGGAGCGATTGTGAATATCAGTTCGAAGACTGCGGTGACCGGACAGGGAGGAACGTCCGGCTACGTGGCGGCCAAAGCGGCGATTCTGGGACTCACGCGTGAATGGGCCGCGGAATTGCTCCCCGCGGGAATTCGTGTCAACGCAGTGGTGCCCGCGGAAGTGATGACGCCACTTTACCAACAGTGGGTTTCTGGATTCCCAAATTCGGAGGAGAAACTGGCGAGGATCGTTTCCAAAATTCCTCTGGGAAAACGCATGACAAAGCCGGAAGAGATTGCAGACATGGCGGTGTTCCTGATTTCGGAAAGAGCCAGCCACATCACCGGACAGCACGTATTCGTGGACGCCGGTTATACCCATCTGGATCGAGCACTGACGTAACGGAGACAGTCGATGACAATTTCCGCAGGCACGGCAGTGGGCGACGTGCGATCCGCTCCAATCACCGAACGACGTTTTTTTGTGCCTTTTGTTCTCATCACCAGCCTGTTTTTTCTTTGGGCCTTCGGCGTAAATCTCAATGACATTCTGATTCCGCACTTGAAGAACGTTTTCGGTCTCAGCGATTTTCAGTCTTCTTTTATCCAGGTGGCATTTTTCGGGGGATATTTCCTGGCCGCCTTTCCCGCCGGTTGGGCGATGGAAAGAATCGGTTACAAGAAAGGAATTCTCGCAGGCCTGTTTCTTTGCGCTGCCGGTGCCGTACTCTTTCTTCCGGCGTCTTCTTCGCGAGCTTATGGATTCTTCCTTTTTGCCCTGTTTGTGATGGCTTGCGGTCAGAGCTTTCTGGAAGTTGCAGCGAATCCTTACGTAACGATTCTCGGTCCCCCTCGAAGTGCGGAGCGCCGGCTGAATTTTGCGCAGTCGTTCAACGCTGTCGGCGCGATGCTTTCTCCGATCCTCGGCCGAGCATTCATTTTCACCGGCATCGAGTATGCACCGGCACAAATTGCAGCAATGAGTTCGACGCAATTACAGGCCTACCGGGCGGCGGAAGCGAGCACGGTGAAAGGCCCGTATCTCGTGATCGCCGGAATTTTTGTCGTAGTCGCTATTCTTATCCAGTTGACTCACCTGCCGGACGTGCAAGAGCCGGCCGCGGAAGCGCGGGCTAGCCACGTAGAAAAGGATTCGGAGGGCGTATTTTCGCATCCACACCTTCTAAAAGGAGTCGTCGCTCAGTTTTTTTATGTCGGAGCGCAAGTCGGCGTGGCGAGTTTTGTCATTCGCTATGCACAGTTTGCCGTTCACGGAACGTCCGCGAAAACAGCAGCGCTGTATTTATTGCTGCATCAGACCGGATTCATGGCCGGGCGGTTCATCGGTTCGGCGATGATGAAGAAGATCGCAGCGCCGCGATTGTTATCTTTGTTTGCAGCGGCCTCGCTCGTT
>QHYO01000517.1 GCA_003224135.1 Acidobacteriota bacterium
CGGGTTGGACTCGAACTCCGGCGGGAAGAATTTGCTCATTCATAGAATCGCTTTGGTCGGATGAATTAGTGGCCGAGAACAAGAGCAATCTAGGCCGATCCCGCTCCTCGTCAAACGCCAATTCGGAATGTGCATTCAGACGCACACCCCGAATCCACTTTAGCAATTACTTCGGGTCCGATTCCGTAATGCGAAGCACGGAACAAATTGAGTTCTCAAATTCCCAAAGCCCAAGCCGTCCTGGCGTTTCCAAAAATTGAGATGCCCGCATTGGTATTTGGTTTCCGCTTTCAGTCCGTTTCCCATCCGCACGACGTTGCGAGCCGATTAATTTTTGCCACTACTGATAAATCGGCCCATTGAAGATTTCGTTAGGGATTGGAGCCCGGTTTATGAGCTGCCAGGAGTATTTCCATTTCACCTGTTGAGCACTGCCACTGAACGTCCCAATAACAATTCAGCATGCAGGTGGGGACGCCGTCGCATCAGCGGAACCCAACACGGAAGCAACCGTTAGAGGTGAGGTTGCCGGAGACCTGCCGGGGTCGCAGCGCGTGGCACGCGAAGACAGAGCCGACGGAAACTTGGGACGCCCTGAAGCGACCCGACGCGCCAACTGCGGGAGCCAATCGGGAAGGAACGTTCAACGACAAGAAGAATGTTCCGAGTCAAATCAGGGAATCAGATCGGTTCATAGTAGCCAGCCCATCGCTGGCGAAGGAATCGACACCATCACGCAGCCCGTAGAGGAAACCAGCACCGTAAGAACGACGGAACAAAGCTGGTCAACCTCCCTGCGGGCCATAGCCAACAAAGCAGTACAAGACAAAGCCCACCGGTTTGGCGGACTCTATCGGCTGCTCAACCAAGCCAATTTGCGGGAGTGCTTCTACCAGTTGCGGAAGGACGCGGCTCCCGGAGTGGACGGAGTGACATTCAAGGAATACGAAAAGAACCTGGATGAACACCTCCGTTCCCTGGTGCAACGGCTGAGAAACAAGAGTTACCGCGCCCGACTGGTGCGCCGCAAATACATCCCCAAAGGCAACGGGAAACTGCGGCCTTTGGGTATTCCCGCGCTAGAGGACAAGCTGGTGCAGTGCGCTGTAGCGCAAATCCTCTCGGCGATATTCGAGGCAGACTTTCTGCCCTGCAGTTACGGTTATCGGCCCGGACGCAGCCCGCTGGATGCGGTGCGCGAACTGACCGAGGCGCTGTATCGCGGGCGCTTTGAGTTTGTCGTCGAAGCTGACATCAAAGGGTTCTTCGACCATCTCCGGCATGATTGGCTGATACGGATGCTGGAACAAAGAATCAACGATGGAGCGATGGTACGACTGGTCCGCAAATGGTTGCGGGCTGGTATCCTCGAAGCAGAGGGACGCATCGAGCACCCGGAGACCGGCACGCCGCAAGGCGGGATAGTCTCTCCGGTGCTGGCCAACGTGTATCTGCACTACGTGCTGGACCTGTGGTTTGAGCGCAGAGTGCGGAAGGCTAATCGGGGGCAGAGCCGGTTGTTCCGCTTTGCGGACGACTTCGTGTGCTGCTTTGATTACCGGCACGAGGCGAGCGCGTTCGAGCAAGCCGTTAAGGAACGGCTTGGGAAGTTCGGATTGGAATTGGCGCTGGACAAGACGCAGACGCTGCGTTTTGGCCGTGGGGGAGGCGGGCACAACGGGCGGTTTGACTTCCTGGGATTTGAATTTCGCTGGGAGAAAAGCCGCACGCGCGGGCACGCCATCGTCAAACGGCGCACCAGTCGCAAGAAATTGCGCGGAGCAGTGGCGCGGTTCACCGAATGGATACGGGAGAATCGGCACGAGAAAATTGGCGAGTTGATGAAGAGCGTCGCGGACAAGCACCGGGGACATTGGAATTACTATGGCGTCATAGGAAACTCCAAGAGCCTTGGACAATACCGCACTGAAAGCTGCCGGGCACTATTCAAATGGGTGAACCGACGCAGCCAGAAGCGGAGCTATACGTGGCGGGCTTTCAATCGGCTGCTGCAACGATTCGCCGTGCCGATGCCGAGGATAGTGGAAGGAGCGAAGGAGACACTTGGACTGAAGGACAAGCCTGGCTGGAACGAACAACAGGTGAGGGGAATGAATCTGTTGGGCGCCCATTACCAGGCGAGTCGTGCGTGAGCGAGTGATGGTGAAGAGCCCGGTGCGGGAAAACCGCCCGCCGGGATCTGTGCGGGGGGCGCCG
>QHYO01000518.1 GCA_003224135.1 Acidobacteriota bacterium
ACTTCAGTTACGATTCGAGTTCCGGCGTACGTTGGCAGCGTGTGGGTCGAAGAATCCAATGACGGCCGCCAAGCGCGGTCGACCCAACAGGCGCTTGAAGCTGGCGGGCGCTGATCGCTTTAGGGGAAGTGGAGTGTTGTGCCCCTGGCGGGGCACGGACTTCGTCCAGCACCCTTGCGCCGGCAGGCGCAGCTCAAGCGCGATCCGTTAGGCGGCACGTGCTCATGAAGCCACTCTATCGCTCGCTGTGCCTCGCTCTTACTGGCGCCACCGCTGCTTCACTCCATGCGCAGGTGCTCAGCCAGCGTCAGCTGAACGGCTTTCTCATCGGACAACACAGGGATGCTATCGCCGCAAGCTTCAGCACGGTCCTGCGAGTCGATACTACTTCTGATGGCTGGCTTAATCGCACGTACCTGTTGGACAAGACTCATCACGCCTACATGTCGTTCAAGTTCCCGTCCGACAAGCTTGACTACACTGTTTCAGTACAGATCGCCGGAGACTCAGGGACTTCCATGATCCCCTTTCTCGGGATTGTCCTCGGCACGCCTAGAGACCAACTCGTCTCGCGCTTCGGGAAGCCGTCCCGTGTCGAACATCAAGATGACGTCAACACCGATCTCTACGACTACGACTACCGTAACTACTCCTTTGAGGTCGACTCCCATAATCAAGTCTCGAGCATTCAGATTCTCGGCGATGAGGGATTCGCAAAGTTGCCGACAGGGACTGCGCCGTCGCTCGATTCTTTGGCTCATGCTCTTCAAGCAGGTCCCGATTCGGCGTTGGAATACCTAACTCCTGATGTGGAGATATACAGAGGTGGAACGAGTATCAGCTTCCGCCACGGGGCCCTGACCGATCTAAGAGATCCCGCATCAAACATGGCTATTGTGCTTTTTCGAGGGCCCAACAGCCTTTCAACGATCCTTCGGGCGCCCGCAGCTCGGTCCAGCGGGGACGTGAACCTTCGTGTCTGGGAACACGGAGGTACCGGATGGGTCTGGAAATTCCCGGCTGGCGTAGCTATCGACGAACTGGTGTTCAAAGGACACGGCGGCCGGTGGCGTCTCTGGGAGGTACGGTACCGTTAACCACGTGCCGCCTAACATGCGCTTGAAGCTGGCGGGCGCTCACCAGCAGGGAAGAATTGCGTTGCCTCGCCGCCCAGCCTTTGTGTCTGCCGCCCCGCCGCCTTGCGCCCGCGGGCGTTGCGCCCGCAGCTTAAGCGCGATCCGTTAGGGCCCTAGCGTTGTGCACGGCCGGTTGCCAGACCCGCGCCCCCGATTTCACCCCGCAAGATGCCGCCGCGGTTCGCGCAATCTTCGATTCCGTTGTGACGGAGGTTCGCGCTGGCAACTGGGACGCATGGGCGGCCCATTTTACTGAGGACGCTCACTTTCAGCCCGAGCACTTACCGGCGCTCGTCGGGAGGCCAGCCATCCTAGCGTGGGGGAAGGCATTGCCGCACTTCGAAGCGTTCAGCTTCGGGCCTGCAGAGGTCGCCGGTAACGGTGACCTGGCGTATGGCTTGAGCAGCTTCATCCTAAAGCTTGCTAACGCTCCCGTCGATACGGGTAAACAATTGGTCGTCTTTCGGCGCAATCCGAGCGGGCATTGGCTCGTTCAAGCAGTCTCCTCCAATTCCGATCTCCCGCTGCCACAACCGGCTCCATCGCGACGCAAATAAGGCCGCTGCCTAACAAGCGCTTGAAGCTGCCGGGCGGTGATCGCTCTAAGGGAAGCGGAGTGTTGTGCGCTGGCGAGCACGAACTATCGTTCAACGACTCGGCGCCCTGTGGGCGAGTCGCCCGCAGCTTAAGCGCGAGCCCTTAGGCGGCAAGCCAACCTCCGTGAGAGGCGCCCCGTTCATGAGGTGCGAACTCCCGCTGGCCCTGGTGCTCTTTTACACTCTGGCGAGCAACGCTAGCGCCTCAGCCCAAGACGCAGCTCACGATTCCCGGCTCGACAGGTTGCCAGTCTCAGTCAGCCTTCCGGTTTTCCTCGCCTGGGCTAAAGGGACACGCCATCCGGCCGTGAACTCTGGCGTCACCCTGTCTACTCAAGTCTCAGCTCTGATGGCTGTCGGGATCACGCTCCGATCGTGGTACGGCAATGCGGGCAATCAACAGTCTTGTGCCCTCGATGGCGACTGCTTTTGGGAACACGAGACCACGGCTCTGGCCATGTTAATCGGTGCAGAGAGCTATCCTCTGCCAAATCGCCTGCTCTCCGTTCGTGCCGCCGCCGGAATCTCGTGGCTCCGGGAGCGCGAGGCTGTGGGGAGTGTCATTCATGAGGCGCGTTCCTGGCCTCTCACGGTTCTTACCGGCGTCGGTTGGGATCTGCGCGTCAGACAGCATCTGTATGCCACGCCTCTCGTTGAGCTTCTTCACACGGCGCGGCGCGAACCCGCCCCGCGCACCAGCCCCCGATGGATCGTCCAGGTGGGAGCGGCACTGACGGTTCGCTGAACCCCTTGCCGCCTAACAAGCGCTTGAAGCTGGCGGGCGGTGATCGCTTCAAGGGAACCGGAGCGTTGTGCCCTGGTGGGCACGGACTGTCGTCCCCCATCCTTGCGCAAGCGGGCGAGTCGCCCGCAGCTTACGCTCGATCCGTTAGGCAGCACCAACAAGAGAGTCGCGGCCGTTTATGTCTCCCTTGCTTAGTGTCGTGTTCGCTCTCGGAGGAGCTTCCTATGCTTGGCGAGCGTACTCGTCCCTGTACGAGCGCGAGCGCGCTGCCTCCCAACCCTTCGATCGCGTAACTCAGAAGTGGTGGCGCATCTTAAGTAGGGCCGTGGCCGTTGGCCTTCTCAGTTTCGTCCTGGTGGTCGTCGCGGCCGCAGTACAATCCGCCGTCCTATATTCACGTTGGCTCGCATTGCTCCTCCTTGGCCTCTTGGCCGCTTCGCTCGTTGTCGCGTTGGTGGGCGCCGGTGCTCTCTGGCAGCGCGCCGCGCGATGACGTTGCGTGATTTGAGAAGGGAAGGTGCTGTCAAACAAGCGCTTGAAGCTGCCAGGCGGTGAGCGCCTTAAGGGAAGCGGAGTGTTGTGCGCTGGCGCGCACGAACTATCGTTCAACAACAGATGCGCGGGCGAGCGAGTCGCCCGCAGCCTAAGCGCGATCCGTTAGGCAGCTGCGCGTACAATGAGCGAATACTTCCAATCATGACGACGCCTCCGACATCCGTGCGCGAAGGCTTCGTCCGCGGCCTCAAGATCGTTGCAGGGACCTTCGCCACCAGTGTGCCAGTCTACTTCCTTGCCCAGCTCCTGTTCACCCGCGAGCTCGCCATGGCCCTGGGGCTCGCCTCAGCCTTGGGTGCAAGCTCTGCCCTGCAGGCTCGGACGCGACCAACGGACGCCTTCGGCTGGCGTCGGAGCCTGCTCCTCGGGGTCATCGTGGCCGCGTGCCTCACTCCGCTGCTATGGCTTCTGTACCGCTCATCGGTTCGCTAGGCAACTGCCTAACATGCGCTTGCAGCTGGCGGGTGCGATCGTTCTAATGGAAGCTGTTGAGTCGTGCCCTGGCAGGCACGGGACTTCGTCCACTGCTGGCTGCGCCGGCGCGCCAGTCGCCCGCAGCTGAAGCGCGATCCGTTAGGCGGCCCTTCCCAATATCTCCTAACCCTGTCCTCCCGCGCTCCGATCGAGTAGCTTCCGACCGACCGAATTCAGCGCAGAGGTCTCCCATGCGCGTCTCATTGCTCGCCTCACTGCTCCTTCTCA
>QHYO01000519.1 GCA_003224135.1 Acidobacteriota bacterium
ACTGTCTCGTTGTGGAAGGCGGCGAGCGCAGCGTTTTTGTGGAGCTGAATAAGCAGCTCGATCTGGGACCGGTGCCGGAACCAGATCAGAAACTGGACGCCACGCCAACCAAGACGGTCAGCAACATAGTGCCCGTCGTTGAAGCAACGGTGCGCTGAATCAGCGCGCCTACTCGCCGGCGACGCTCGCTCGCTGGCGCCGCAACAGAGGCGCGGTGTCCCGGTTCGCCATTCCATCGCGCCGAGCCTCCAGCCGGGCCACACGCTTCGCCAAACGCTCGATCCTCCGCTGTTGCCCGATTGTAGTCGTCGCATATTTCGGTCCGCTATTTTCCCCGCGCAGTTCCTTCAGCGCTTCATGCGCATACTCCAGCGCCTTACCGAAGTTTTTCGTTCGTCTTTCGTGATGGATGGCTAGCTCCTCGCATGCTGGCAAACGGCACTCGTGGCCATGCGCGCCAAACCTCGCTGCGCTTGCCCGTCAAATGGAAGCGGCAATCCCCGGTTGCGCGCCGCAACGCAAGCCGACTCAGCCTTGGCCGCCTCTCCGCGCCGCTCCAGGTATCGTGACAATCCAAACAAGTCCAGGCCTTCTGCTTCTTCCTGCTGCTGGCAATCCAGCAGGGAATTGAGTTTTCCGAACAGCGCCGCCAGCCCGCGCAAGTCCATTCCGTTGTGACGTACAACGCCCGTTAACGGCAACGCAGATCGCCCTCGCAAATAGTCAAAATAAAATTGCGGAATCAACGACGACGGCACGTCGTCTTCGCGATGCCACCCGAGCCGCGGCGCGTCCAGCACCTGCCGCTCAAGCTCCGCCAGCCGCACCGAACCGAGCCGCAGCTTCCACACGGCCCGTGCCGGATGTAGCAAATCCAGGTGCGCCGCGAGCTCCGGCACCCGTATGCAGCGCCAGTCGAATGTTTTCCCGTTAAACGTCACCAGCACCGGACGTTCCGCAATTCTTGCGGCAAGCTCCAGCAGCACCGAGTGCTCCTCCGAAAAATCGCGCATCATGAACTGCTCGAGCTGCAAGCCTCCCGAGTCCCACCACGCGATTCCGATCAGGAATGCATACGTGCCAGTTCCGCCGGCGAGTCCCGTGGTCTCCGTGTCCAGAAAAAGCCATTTCTCTGGATCTTCGGCTGCCGCGCGCCACTTCTTCGTTCGCGCCGCATCTTGTGTTCGGCACAACAGGTCGAGCGCCGCCGGTCGAAACTCTGGAAATTCCGGAGTCGCATACCAGTTACGAATGCTCAGATGGTTTCCGCAGTTTGGCGAGCGTACATTCGTCGAGACCAGCAGAAGGAGATTCTTCTGGCGACGGCTGGTCGTCGCGCAGCGCCGTCGGGCTGTGCGCAGGGCGGAGCGCCGCGAGTCGCGCAAATTTGTCCAACGCGGCCATCTATCCGCAGACCTTTCCTAAAATCGCCAGCGCCGCCTCTTTGGCGCGCGGCGCCAAATCGCCCGCTGGTCCAACGCACGAAGGGCAGCCAGACTCGCAACCGCAACCCGCAATCAGTTCACGCGTTTTCGCCAGCAGCAATTCGTGCGTGCGGTACAACGGCTCCGAAAACCCGATCCCTCCTGGATACGCGTCGAACAAATACAAATTTGGCTCAAAGATTTCTTTCGAGGTCGCGCCGATCCCATCTTCTATCGAGGCCTCTTTCATCGATGCCGGCAAAAACGCTTCTGCTTGCGCTCCAGGTGCCGGCGGCCGCTCGCCAATTGCAGTTCCCAAATCGCGCCCGTCGCACATCAACAACAGTGTTGCCACGGACTCCATGGCGTGCAGCAGCCCGAACATTCCACTCTGTCGCTCGCTGATGCTGAACGGCAGCGATTCGACCAGCGCCCGCTCCAGTGTCAGCCAGTAAGAAGTCGTGTGCATCTCGTTTTCGGGCAGTTCCAATTTTCCCGAGCCGACATTTTCATTCGTGAAAAATTTAATCTTCTTGAATCCCACCACCTGCGAGCGGACCAACACGTCGCCGTGTGTTTTTGCCGCCGGAATTTCCGGTCGTGCCTCTGAGGCTCGCGCTTGGTCTGCCACTTCGAGCACCCGCACTTGCGTGTACCGCACTGCGTCGGTGTAGTAGTCCACGTCTACTCTCTTCACGTACGCCTTGCGCTCCTTGAAATCCAGATGCTCCACGTGATATTGCTCGCCGCCGTGCAGATAAATGGCCTTCTCATGCACCGTCGTCAGCGCACTCGGAAAATCGACTTCGCCGATCACCTCCGGCTGGCCCGTCACATCAATAATGAGAAAGTTGTCGCTCGTCACCGACCTCAAGCTCACGGTATCCGCCGGATACGCTTGCTGCGTCCAGTGATAGTGCTCGCCCGCGCGATGCAGATAGCCGGCTTCCGCCAGTCGCGCACACAAATCCTGCACGTCCACTTCGCCGAAGCGGTCTTCCGGCGCAATTGGCAGTTCAAACGCTGCGCACTTCAAGTGATTGATCAGAATTTCCAGATTGTCCGGCTGAATAAATGCGTGCTCGGGCGTGTTCCCGAAAAAATAGTCGGGATGCCGCACGATAAATTGATCGAGAGGCGCGGAGGACGCCACCATCACTGCACACGAACTTCCACTCCGTCTTCCCGCGCGTCCCGCCCGTTGCCCCGTTGCGGCAATCGTTCCCGGATATCCGGCCATCACCGTCGCATCAAGCGAACCTACGTCAATGCCCAACTCCAGAGCGCTCGTTGAAACCACGCCGCGAATCCGGCCTTCACGCAACCCGCGTTCGATCTCGCGCCGCTCGTGCGGCAAATAACCGCCGCGGTATCCGCGAATCGTCTCAGGCGTCCCCGGAAAATGTGGATTTGCCTGCTGCAGATACGTCAGCAAAATTTCCGTATGAAGCCGCGAGTTCGCAAACACCATCGTCTGCAAATCGTGTTTTAGGAATTCCTGGGCTACGCGCGAACTTTCGTTGATATAGCTTCTGCGAATCCCCAGCGCGCGGTTTACCACCGGCGGGTTGTAAAATACAAAAGTCTTCTCCGCGGCTGGTGCGCCGTTTGCGCTCAGCACTTCAACTTCATCTTCAATCAGCCGCTCCGCCAACTCTCCCGGATTCGCAATCGTGGC
>QHYO01000520.1 GCA_003224135.1 Acidobacteriota bacterium
CCGGCGCCTTCAATTCACCTTTCGCAACCAGATCGTTCAGTGCCAACCCAAATTTGTCCCGCTCACCATAACCCAGCCAGCAAATCCGCGAAGGCAGTCCCTGAAACTTCACGCGCTTCTGCGCCAGCGTGATCCATCGTTTCAAATGCTCGTTCTCGGGGAACATTTCCAGCACCAACTGATCCGTTCGTGCGATATCCGAAGCCTCTCCCGAAAGCGCCGCCCAGCGAAACGGTCCTTTGCCCTCGCAAAACAGCGGCCGAATGTAGGCGGGCACAAATCCCGGAAAGTTGTAGGCGTCCTTCACGCCCTGCTGAAACGCAAACGTCCGAATATTGTTTCCGTAATCAAACGTCACCGCGCCCAGCTTCTGCAAATCCAGCATTCCCTGAACGTGCTCCGCCATCGCTTGCATCGAATGTTTCTTGTACTCATCCGGATCTTTTTTTCGCAGTTCGAGCGCCGCTTCGAGCGTCATCCTGTTCGGCACGTATCCGCCGATCGGATCGTGCGCGCTGGTCTGATCCGTCAACAGATCGGGAACCACGCCACGCTTCGCCAGCTCAGGAATCAGGTCCGCGCAATTTCCAACCAATCCAACCGATGTTGCTTCGCCCTTGCGCACCGCGTTCTTCAGAATCCGCAACGCCTCATCCAGGCTCGTCACCAGCACATCGATGTAGCCCGTCTTCAATCGTTTTTTGATGCGCTCGCGATCAACATCAATGCCCAAAAACGCCGCGCCATTCATCGTCGCTGCCAGAGGTTGCGCTCCGCCCATCCCGCCAATTCCACCGCTAACAACTAATCTTCCCGTCAAATCTCCGCCAAAATGCTTCTTCGCCGCCGCCGCGAATGTTTCATACGTCCCCTGCAAAATTCCTTGCGTACCGATGTAAATCCAGCTTCCCGCCGTCATTTGTCCGTACATAATCAAACCGGCGCGGTCGAACTCGTGAAATTTGTCCCAATTATTCCAATGACCCACTAGATTTGAATTGCAGAGCAAGACTCTTGGCGCGTATTCGTGTGTGCGAAAGATTCCGACTGGTTTTCCCGATTGCACCAAAAGTGTTTCGTCGCTTGCGAGTCCGCGCAACGATTTCACAATCGCGTGGAAACTTTCCCAGTTGCGCGCTGCTTTGCCTGTTCCGCCGTAAACCACCAGTTCCTCAGGTTTTTCGGCAACTTCCGGGTCCAAATTGTTCATCAGCATGCGCAGCGCCGCTTCCTGTTGCCAGCCCTTGCACGAAATCTCCGTGCCCCTCGCCGCGCGAAACGGACCCTTTGAAAGCTCTGTCTCTGCCGATGTTTTCACCGTGCTCATCGCGTCTCTCCACGCTTGCCTGCCTCGCCATCTTAGCGCACCGCTCCCTGTTCTGCCGAGAACGGCACTAGGCAAAAATTGCGCGATCTACTTCGCGCCGTACTGGTGCTGCGGCTCCATTGCGGCTGCGGCTCTTATACGCTACAGTTTCGCTTGGATCATGAACTACGGGACGCTTCCCTCAAAATTCCTGCACGCGATGGACACGTGGCCGAATCCACGTGCCCAGATGTACCTCACGCCCGCCGGTTGGCAGAACATTTCCAGTGATGAATTTCTTCGCCGCACCGCCGGTTTGGCGCAAGCGCTGTTCGAACTTGGCGTGAAACCCGGCGATCGCGTCGGCCTGCTTGCAGCCAACCGTCCCGAATGGCACACCGCGGATTTTGCCATCAACGGAAGCGGGGCTGTTACGGTTCCTGTGTATTTCAAGGAGTCGCCGGAACGCATGGCGTACATCCTGAAACATGCTGAAGCGCGCGTGGTCTTCGTCGCCGGAAGGGATCAGGTGATTTCGCTTCTCGCGATACGGAGCGAGCTTCCGCATCTCGAACACGTGGTCGTTGCGGATGCTGGAAATGACCTTCCTGCGGAATGTCTTCGCTACGAAACGCTGATTGCGTTGGCTGGCGGCGCGGAAGTTGCCGCGTATCGCATGCGCGCTTCGCAGGTTCTTCCCGGTCAACTCGCCTCGATTATTTACACGTCCGGAACAACCGGTGAGCCGAAGGGAGTGATGCTCTCGCACACAAACTTCTGTTCAAACACGACGGATGTGGGCCGCGATTTCGCATTACTCTCCAGCGAGGACATGGCGATTTCCTTTCTTCCGCTTGCGCATGTGTATGGACGGACGCTCGATTACATTTATTTGTTTCAGGGCGTGCCGATTGCTTACGTGGATGCAGTTGAAAACGTTGCAAAAGCCTTGACGGAAATTCGGCCAACGGTGATGGCCGCGGTGCCGCGGGTCTTTGAAAAAATCTACGCGCGATTGATGGAGCAGGGAAGCGCCAACACCGGAGTGAAGAAGAAAATATTTACGTGGGCAATTCAGGTAGCCGAACACGCGGCTCCGTGGCGTTGCGGCGATGCTTCAGCGAGTCCACTTTTGAAAATGCAATGGGCGCTGGCGGACAAGCTCGTGTATTCAAAAATACGCGAAGGCACAGGCGGACGGTTGCGAATCGTTTCCTCCGGCGGCGCGCCGCTTTCAAAATCACTGGCGGAATTCTTCTGGAGCGTTGGGATTCCGATTTACCAGGGGTATGGACTGACGGAAACCTCACCCATTGTCTCCAGTAATTTTCCCCGCAATCGAGTTGGAAGTTCCGGCCTGGCGATTTCACATTGCGAAGTGAAAGCCGCCGACGACGGCGAAATTCTGGTGCGCGGCCCGATGATCATGCAGGGCTACTACAAACGTCCGGACGCGACCCGCGAGGTCATCGATGAGAGTGGGTGGTTTCATACCGGCGACGTCGGCTATCTCGACGAGGACAACTATCTATTCATCACCGACCGCAAAAAAGATTTGCTGAAGACTTCCGCTGGAAAACTTGTCGCTCCACAGCCGATTGAAAACGCACTGAAAACTAGTCCGTATGTTCTGAATGCCATGATTGTTGGCGACCGGCGCAAATTTATCGTGGCGCTCGTGGTGCCGAACTGCAAGACCGTTTCTACTAAAGCCGCGGAACACGGTGTCGCGATTTCCAGCGGCGAAGAAGTTGCCGCCCATCCTTTCAGCCGAACATTGATCCACGCGGAAATTCAGCGGCTCACTGCGAATCTTGCGCAATACGAAACCATCAAGCGTTTTGCGTTGCTGCCCGCCGATTTCACTTTTGACAACGGCGCCCTGACCTTTACGATGAAACTGAAACGCCGGGTCGTTGAAGACCAGTATCGTGAGGTCATCGAATCTCTTTACGCCGATGTCGCTGAACCGCGTCCCGTCATTCAAGACTGAAGCAACGACCAAAAACCGAAATTCGAAAATGGAAATGTGAAATTAGATCTCCGGTTGTGCGTGACCGATCCAGTTCTTGTAGCCTCCTTTTCTGAATTTGTTCTCGGCGTCGCGGCGTTCTACAATTTCCTTAGCACTTCTTTTGGTACATCGGTTGAGGTCAAAAATGTCTGACCAGCTCGTCATTGCCGGCCGCGCATTTGCGTCGCGGCTGATTGTCGGCACCGGGAAGTACCGCAGTTTTCAGGAAATGGCTCGCGCGCATGCGGCGTCCGGCGCGGATATGATTACGGTGGCGGTGCGGCGCGTAAATCTCACCGACAAAAGTAAAGAGTCGCTGCTCGATTTTATTCCTCGCGACAAAATGTTTATTTTGCCGAATACCGCCGCCTGTTATACGGCCGACGAAGCAATTCGCACGGCGCGGCTCGGTCGCGAAGTCGGGCTCTCCAACTGGGTGAAGCTCGAGGTCATTGGCGACCAGCAAACTCTCTACCCGGATACCGAACAGCTGATTGAGGCGACTCGCGTTCTGGTGAAAGAAGGCTTTATCGTTCTTCCGTATACGAATGACGATTTAATCGCCGCGCGAAAATTGATTGACGCCGGCGCCTCTGCGGTGATGCCGCTTGCCGCGCCGATCGGTTCCGGTTTGGGTATTCAGAATCCATCTGCGCTGCGAATTTTGCGTGAACGAATCACCGAAGTTCCGCTGATTGTTGACGCAGGCGTTGGCACCGCTTCCGATGCGGCGGTCGCGATGGAATTGGGCGCCGACGGCATTCTGATGAATACAGCCATTGCCGAAGCCGTGGACGCCGTACTGATGGCGGAAGCCATGCGTGACGCGACCATCGCCGGCCGCAAAGCATTTCTTGCCGGGCGCATGCCGAAAAAACTTTACGCTTCCGCGTCGTCTCCGCTCACTGGCGTTGTTCGCTAGTCCCTCCTGCGGGCCTTGGCGAATGTTCTCTATCCTTGCGTTGTATTTGCTTCGAAGTAGTATCGGCCTACTCAACCCTGATGCGGGTCCTTCGTTTCCGCCATGGATCGTTCACCCAAAGAACGCAAAATCGTCGAGTCGCAATACAAAGCTTCGCGACTGCACCTGCAATCCGTTTCCGCCAAAGTAACGCCCGAGGGTGGTTTGTTCGGGCTAGCGCTCGTGGCATACGCAACGTACAAGGTGAACGATACCCTGACGCGAAATTATCTTGTGTTCCTCCTTTTGATGTTTGGCCTGGTGAATGTTGCTCGCTCTTCTGTTAGTGGGACTAAGACCCACCTTTGAGCTATCCATGAACGCTGCTTTCGACAAATTGGACCTCAACCCCCAGCGCGCTAGTCCCGCAGCGACGTTAGACCCACCTGATTCTCCTTATGCCTGCGCTTGGGCGGCTTTCTTGGCTAAGGCGCTGTCGTAGCTTTCGCCGTAGATGGCTGGAACTTTGCTGCCCATGGGTCGGAGGTAGGTGGAGAGCTGGCCGCGATGATGAATGGCGTGAAGTAGACCGAATTGCAGGAAGAGGATGGCGGGTTGCTGGAAGAGTCCGCGAAGCTCGATGATCTTGATGAGTTGATCGCCAGTGGCTTTCGTGAGCGCGTCGAAATTTTTCGCGTAAGTCTGTTCGTACCAAGTGGCGATTTCGGCGGGCGTTTTGACGTTCTCGGGAATAGTCACGCTGCCGGGATTGAATACGCCATTGAGTACGGACTCGATGAAGAAATTATCAGCGACTGCGATGTGGCGAGCGAGTTCGATGGCGGACTTGGCGCAAGCATCGGGTTGGTAGGAACCCTTGTCGGCTGGAACGGCTTCGAGGATTTTCTTGGTGGTGCGGCTTTCATTCTTCATGGAGCCCAGAAAAAAGTTGTGAAGCAGTGCGTGAGCTTGTTCTGCGGTCATTTCAGCCATGGCGAGTCTCCTTGTTGTGTTTCGTCGGCAGTATCAATAGCTCAGGGATTGTGAGCCCTGAAACCCTTTATCCCGAGGTTTGCAAGTACAAACCTTGAAACCCTGCATTCTACTCCCAAGGAGTCAGGCAGGAGCAGTCTGCTGAGAGTGGCAGATGAGGACTCATTGC
>QHYO01000521.1 GCA_003224135.1 Acidobacteriota bacterium
AGCTGCTCAAAAAGCGCGGCATTCACACGCTGGAAGACCTGCTCGGCTATCTTCCCTTTCGCTATGAAAATCGCATCCATTTTTCGCAAATCAAGGACGTTCGGCCAAACGGTGTCTTTACCCTGCGCGTGCGCGTGGCGAGCGGACAGGCCGTACGCAGCATGCGGGGCCGCGATGCGATCTATCACTTGCTCGTGCAGGATGACACCGGCTCGCTGCCGTGCAAATTTTTCCATGGCGGCTACCTTGAAGGCAGGCTGAAGCCAGGACAATTGCTCGTGCTTCACGGAAAAGCCGAAGTCGATCGTCTGCGGCCCGCCCGCGTCGAAATGGTCAATCCGCAATTTGAACTGTTGAGCGGCGAAGGACAGGACTCCACCGAAGTCGGGCGAATCGTTCCCATTTACGAGGCCATCGGAACCTTCGGCACACGCGCCATCCGCCGGGCCACCTATGCAGCACTGCAACAGATCAACGCGAATCTTCGCGATCTGCTGCCCGCATCGATTCGCGCGCGGATGAAGTTTCCTTCGCGCCGCGACGCCATTATGCACACGCACTTCCCGCCGGCTAGCGAATCCATCGACGCCTTAAACCAGTTTCGTTCGCCCGCTCAGCAACGTCTCATTTTTGAAGAATTTTTCTTCTATCAACTCAGCCTTGCACTCAGTCGCAAGGTATCTCGCAAGGAGGATGCAATTGCTTTCCAGCTTCGTGAAGACCGCGTGCGCGAAGCGCTGAAACGCATGCTGCCTTTTAAGCCCACCGCGGCGCAAAAACGCGTTCTCGGGGAAATCGCCGCGGACCTCGAGAAACGTTTGCCGATGAATCGCCTGCTGCAAGGTGACGTTGGAAGCGGCAAAACGATTGTCGCGCTGCAAGCCGCGGTGATTTCCATGGAAAATGGATGCCAGGCGGCTCTTATGGCGCCCACCGAAATTCTCGCGGTTCAGCATTTTCTTTCTGCGCGACGTGTCCTCGAAAAAGCCGGATATAAAGTTGAACTGCTGATCAGCGGACTGAAACCAAGCGAAAAATCGGCGGCACGCGAACGAATTGCGAGCGGCGAAGCACAGTTGGTTGTGGGAACGCACGCATTGATCGAAGACAACGTGTTATTCGCACGACTTGGGTTCGTTGCTATCGACGAACAGCATCGTTTCGGAGTTCTGCAACGAAAGAAATTGATGGACAAGGCCGCTTCGCACGGACACTCTCCGCACGTGCTCGTGCTGACAGCGACGCCGATCCCTCGCACACTTTCTCTCACCTTGTATGGCGACCTGGACGTTTCTGTTCTGGACGAACTGCCCCCAGGCCGCACGCCCATCGAAACACGCACGACCAACGAACCACACCTCGCAGGCGTTTGGGAATTGTTGCGGCGGGAAGTCGCTGCCGGACGTCAGGGCTACATCGTCTATCCGGTAATCGAAGAATCGAAACTCGAATTGAAAGCCGCGATCGAAGAGTTTGAGCGCCTCTCGAAACAAACCTTTCCGAAGTTCACGCTTGGCTTGCTGCACGGAAGATTGTCAAGCGAAGAAAAAGACGCTGTGATGCAATCCTTCCGGAAAAACGAAACACAAATCCTCGTCGCCACGACGGTGATTGAAGTTGGAGTGGACGTGCCGAACGCAACTGTGATGGTCATCGAACACGCCGAACGATTCGGACTTTCGCAGCTGCACCAATTGCGCGGGCGAATTGGCCGCGGCGCGCAGAAATCGCTTTGCATTCTGGTCGCACCCGCCTGGATGACGGATGACGCCCGCGCGCGCCTTGAAACCATGGTCCGCACCAACAACGGATTTGAGATCGCCGAGATAGATTTGCAATTGCGCGGTCCGGGAGAATTTTTCGGCACGCGCCAGTCCGGTGAAATGGGATTCCATGTGGCAAACCCGCTGCGTGACCGCGAATTCCTGGAGGCCGCGCGGAAAGAAGCCTTTTCACTGGCCGAAGACGAGAAGCGAAATGAAGAGTTGCGCCAGACCTTAGAAGCTCTGTCTCCGCAATGGCAGCGCCGGTATCACCTGGCGCAAGTGGGTTGACCTGAATGCGAATCGTCGCGGGAACACTCCGCTCTCGGCAGTTGAAGTCGCTGAAGGGACTGGCGCTGCGGCCAACCAGCGATCGCCTGCGCGAAACTTTGTTCAATATTCTCGGGGCCCGCGTGGAGGGCTCGCGCTTCCTCGATTTATTTGCGGGTAGCGGTGCCATTGGAATCGAAGCGATCAGCCGCGGAGCAGTCTCCGCTGTTTTCGTGGAGAATCATTCCGCGGCGGTTCGTTTGATTCGCGCAAATCTCGCGTCTCTGCGAATTGAGTCTGGCGCGCGCGTGGTTTTAGCGGAGGTAGCAGCGGCGATCAGGACACTGGAAAAACTTCCAGATACTGCGTTCGATTTTATTTTTCTCGATCCTCCCTACGCTGAAGAAAAGCAATATGAAGGAACGCTGCGTGCTCTTGAAAAATCCCTATTGGCCGGAGAATCGACCATCGTCATCGCTGAACATCGCAAGACTTTTGAGTTGCCGGCTTCGCTTGGCGCCCTGGAACGAGTGCGCAGATTGCATCAGGGCGACGCTGCGCTCAGCTTCTACCGGAAACGTCTGCCACAAAATAATCTCGCGCGAGCGATTTAGTGACACAACGTTCTCCAAGGTTCGATCATCTATTTCCTATTCGACGCCCGCTTGTTTCCCCTCGACCTCCCCGGCTGCCCAGCCGGAAATGACAGGTGACGCGTTATAATGAAGGATTCGATGTCCGCTTACGAGGCCAACAATCCGCTCAACCTCCTAGGTCAGGCGCCACCGCCTGTGCCCGCGGTACGGCTCCATGGCCCGAATGAGCCACAGCTCGATCTTGGCTGGGGACAATTCCATCAGGGAATCGCAAGCAACTTTGCGGAGTTATTTCGCCGTGCACGCCTGCCGGAAGGTTTTCTTGCCGGAAGTTTTTTCAAGGACGCCTGGATCGAGCGGCGGTTGCCACGCCGCGCCATTTTTGCGGCTGCGTTGTGGCACATCGCATTTCTTGCCATGCCGTTCCCGGAAATTTCCGGGCCGAAGCGCAATCCGGCGTTCGCGAATGCGCAAATTACCTGGTCAGGGCCGATTGAAGATTTTCCGCTGATCGAAATGCCTGCTGCGAAACGGAAACCCAGTGCTCGCGGGATAAAAAATCAAGCGCCGGCGCAGGAAGGCGCCGACGCTTTTCATCCCCGGCAAAGAATTTTTACCGATCCGGTGCATCCGACGCATCCACGCCAAACGCTGATCAATCCGGCGGCGCCCGCTGAACCGCCGAAAATTCTTCCGAATTTGCCGAACATGGTGCAGCTTGCGCAATCGGCGGCACCTGTGCGGCCACGTCTCGAAATCAGCCAGGAAACGCTAAAAAAGTTGCGGCCCCGCGAGAAACGCGTGGCGACAAATCCAACTGCGCCGATTCCTGAAGTGCAACTCAGCGAACAACGCGCGGCAGATTTGCATCTCGCGATGACAAATTCCGGACCCGAACGTCCCAAACTGCAAATTAATGCAGGCATCGCGCCGCGTGTCGCGCAAAGAAAGCAAGACGGCTCGGCGGACCCTCTACCGGATGTTGCCGCGCAACTTACTTCTCCGAACGGTTCGGGCCAAACATTGATCGCACTTTCCGCGACACCCGGACCGCCGGCGCCGGTTGCCTCACCCGCTGGAAATCTGGCGGCACGCGTTACGATTTCTCCGGAAGGAAAGAAGCCGGGCGTTCCTGGCGGCGCTGTCGAAGCGAAGCCAAACTCTACGGGGAATTCCGGAGCCGACCACGGGGCTTCAGCCACGAACTCCGGTGGTGGAGCAGGGACCAATTCCACAAGTGTCAGCATTTCCGGTGGCGCTCCGCGTGGCACGAACATGACTTCCGGTTTGGGCGCGGGCAAGATTGCGATGCCCTCTTCGCGGCCGAATTATTCTCGCGCCGATGCGAACGACGTTCCGGACGAACCGGCGCGAACGACGCCACCAACCTTTGCCGCGCTTGCTCCTGACGCAAAACCCGAAGCCATCTTCGCGCGGCGTCGCGTCTATTCGATGAATGTGAACATGCCGAACCTGAACAGCGCGACGGGAAGCTGGATCCTGAATTTTTCGGAGATGCGCGCTCCTCCGACAGGTCCGCAAACCAATTCCGCGGCTGAAATCGCGGAACCGTCACCGTTGCGAAAAGTCGATCCGAAATATCCTCCCACGCTGGCAGCGGAACATGTCGAAGGCGAAGTGATTCTGTATGCCGTGATTCGCCGCGACGGTTCGGTGGACAGCATTCAAGTGGTCCACGGAATTGACCAACAACTCGACGCGAACGCGATGCGCGCGCTGGCGCAATGGAAATTCCGTCCCGCTGAACGCCAAGGCGCGCCCGTGGACCTTGAAGCGATCGTGCATATTCCGTTCCACGCACCACAGCCCTGACTAGCCAAGATGAGAACCGTTTTCCGCGAGCTTCACCAACGTGAAAAGCGCATGGTTTACAGGCGCCGCGATGTTCAGTTCGCGGGCGCGACGAACAATGAAGCCGTTCAGCGAATCGATTTCAGTTTTTTTGCCGCGCATCATGTCCTGCGCCGTGGAACTTCGCGTAGCTGCCATTTGTTCGGCAACCCTATACGCACCGGCTAGAGCAGCTTTTGGATCTTCGAGGCCAGCGGGTTTTATGCCGGAAGCTTTTGCGACAGCCAACACTTCATAGACCACTATTTCCAACAATTGTTTCGCATCGGAGCTGGCGAGGATTTCGCCGTAGGTCACTTTTCCTAGAGCGGAAAGAGCATTCAGCGCGCAATTCCAAACCAGCTTGGTCCAAAGTTCGCCGGCGAGATTTTCTGAAATGCGGCAGGGCACGCCGGCACGATTGAAAACCTCCGCCACTTTCTCTGTAACGTTATTTTGCGGGCCGAGCACCAGATCGCCGCGCCCAACGTGTTTTACAGTACCAGCAGCGGGAACGGAAGCGGCGACATAAACTGCGGCGGGCACAGCGTGCAAACCCGAGGCCGCTTCAATCTGCTCGGCATTGTCTACTCCGTTTTGCATGCTGACAATCACCGCGTTCGGCGTGACTATTTTTGCCAATTCGCGTGCTGTTTCCGCGGTGTCTGTCGTCTTCACGCAAAATAAAACAATTTCCGCGTCACGCGCCGCAGCGGGATCGCTCGAAGCTTGTACTTTCACGCGCTCCTGAAACTGAGCGGTATCGAGAAATAATCCGTCCTGTTTGACGGCATCCACGAACGCGGGCCGCCCGATGAACAGAACCGGCAAGCCGGCGCGAGCGAGCATGCCTCCAAAGTAGCCGCCGACAGCGCCGGCTCCCACAACGGCAATGCGCGGTCCATCGTTGGCGAGCGGCACAGTCTTCTTCACAGACTCGGGAGAGGTCATACCGTGATCACCGAAATGAGCCGGTCAATGTCGCGCTCGCTGTTATAGACGTAGGGAGAGACGCGAATTTTTCCTTCGCGAAGGCTGGTGATGACATTTTCGTTTCTCAGCTTGTCGTAAAACTCTTTGGTTTTCTCGGGACTGCGAGCCTGAAAACAGCCATACGGTCCGCGTTGTTTGGAATCCAGCGGACTTGCGACCACGAAGCGATCCGGCGGAAGCCGCGAGAAAAGAAAGTCGATCAATTTGTGATTGTGCGCGGCGACGGTTTCGGCGCCGATGCGCAGGACCAAATCAATTCCGGCATCCATTGCCGCGAGATTATAGTAATTTGCGGTTTCAGCGGCGTCCCAGCGGCGGGCGGCCCCGGCAGGTTTCGGATCCGCGAAAGCGAGCGCCGCGAAATTTTCCGCGCCTTCCGCCGCCATCCAGTAAAACGGGCCTGGTCGCATTTTGGAGATGTGTTCAAATTTCGCCCAGAAAAATCCGGTACCGAAGGGCCCAAGAAGCCACTTGTAACCGGCGGAAATCATAAAGTCGGCGCCGAGTTGATTTACGTCCAAGGGGACTGCGCCACAACCCTGGCTAACATCGAGAAGCAACAGAGCGCCTTGCGCATGGCACGCAGCAGAGAGACGCGCGGCATCCAGCAACACGCCATTATCGAAGCGGACCAGGCTTACAGAAACGAGACGAGTGCGTGGCGTCAGCGCGGCAATGAAATCATCCGAGGTGAGAAAACGATCGCGTGGGGAGATTACTTTTAATTTGATGCCTTCGCGCTCCTCCATCGGTTTCCATGTGGTGTACTGCAGAGGAAATTCGCCACTTGCTGTGAGCACCTCGTCGCCAGGCTTCCACGTTAATCCATAGGTGACGGCGGGCATGCCGGTGCTGGCGCCAGCAGTAAGCGCGATTTCTTCTGGATTGGCGCAGATAAGTCTGGCGATCGATGCGCGAATTTTGTTCGGCACATCGAAGTAGGCGGTATCAGGAATGCGGTGCGGAAACTTCTTCCATTCGATCGCATTCTGGAGAGCGCGAATCGCGACTTTCGGAACCGGACTTTGGCCAGCGAGATTGAGGTACGTTGCGCCCTCGAATTCATGCCATTCCTGGCGCCAGTCGATCGTGGGAGTGGTTGCGGTTGCCATGGGAGCTCCTAGTATTCGCAGACATTCTATCGTTTCGATTGCAGGGGAAACGAGCAAGAGCCAAATTGGGAACGTGGCCGAGGTTTACTTGCACGGTTGGAGACGTATGAATAGAGCGGGCAGGCGGTAGAAGCGTAAAACGGAGGCGCTGGTGGCCAAGGTGCAACTTACCGGTACGGAGAAAAGGGCGCTCGTCCTTTGGGTGCGTGCGGGAGTCGTGGGCCTTTGGTATGCGCACCGGCATTTTTTTGATGCGTTTCCGGAGGCGTCCGTCAACTTCAAGGTGCCACGGGCGGAAGCGCTCACGCGCGCGCACAATTTTGTGGAGTCACTGGGCCAGAGCGTGGACGGATACCGGTCGGTGATCGTCTTTGGCGTGGACGATGACGCGAAAACGTATCTGGAAAGGCAGGTTGGCCTGAAAGAAGCCAACCGGCTGATGTCCTCTGAAGCGAATGTGTGGCACTGGAATGTGCGGTTTTTCAAGCCCCAGCAGGAGGAAGAGTTTCAGGTCGGCGTAAGTCCGGAAGGCAATATCACGGGTTACGAACACAAGATTCCGGAAGCGAAAGCTGGTGCGCAGCCGACTCGGGGTGCGGCACAGAAGACTGCCCAGGATTTTCTGATTGCGAAGCTGGGCAAACCGGCGAGTGACTGGGATTTTCTTACCGAGGAAGCGAACTCCGAGAGAAAACCGAACCGGCTCGATTGGGCCTTCACCTGGGAAAAGCACGGATTCCGGGTAAAGGATGCGCCGGAACGTTTGCGGATTCTGCTGCACGGCGAGGAAATTGGCAGCGCAGAAGAGGTTCTGAAGGTTCCCGAGCAGTGGCAGCGGGACTATGCGCATCTGCGTTCGACGAATATTTTTTACAATCAAATCGCCGTAATTCCTTATTTACTGGTTTTCGGCGCCTCGCTGTGGATTGGCATTCAACTTACGCGTAAGGGAAAGACGAGTTGGGGCCTTGCGCTGCAGCTCGGAGTGATCGTCGCGGTGTTCTTGACGGCCATGCAGCTAAACCGCTGGCCGATTGACCTTAGCCAATACAATACGAATTCGGCGTATGGAAGTTTTGCGATCCAGCAGGTGGCGGGGGCGCTGCTGTTCGGTCTTGGATCGGCGCTGACGGTTTCTTTGGTACTGCCTGGTGGCGAGCCGCTGTATCGTGCGTGGAAACCGCAATTTCTGCGCTTGCGAGAAGCGTTCACGATGCGCGGGTTGCGGACGAAAGAATTCTTCTCCTCCTGCATTGTTGGGCTGTCGCTGGCGGCGGCACACATGGGATTTTTGGTAGCTTTTTATCTGATTGCAAACAAATTCGGGGCGTGGGCGCCGCAAGAGCTGAACTACGAAGATTCCGTAAGCACGGCGATTCCCTGGATCGGCGGAATTGCGATCGGGCTGCTGGCATCAACCAGCGAGGAATTTCTTGTTCGTCTTTTCGCGATTCCCTTCCTGCAGAAATTGACCAAATCGAATGTGATTGCGGTGGTCTTGCCGGCGTTTTCGTGGGGATTTCTGCATACAGCATATCCGAATGAGCCACCGTATATTCGCGGGCTGGAAGTCGGACTGATCGGAGTGGTGGTCGGGATGGTGATGCTGCGCTGGGGAATTCTGGCAACGCTGGTGTGGCACTACACCGTGGATGCGTCGCTGGTTGGTTTGCTATTGATCCGTTCAAGCAGCATGTATTTCCGCGTTTCCGGGATTGTGATTGGTCTGGCGGTGCTGATTCCATTTGGCGTTGCGGTCTACTCGCGCGCGAGGCGCGGCACGTTTGAAGAAGATGCTGATTTGCTGAATGGCACGGCAGAGCCGGAGAAGAGTCCGGAATCAACGGAAACCGTGTTGGCGCCCGAACTTCCCGTGGGACACGCCACGCTATCAGCCACAGCTCCGACGCAGCGCTATGCACCGCTTTCGAGCGGAATGGTCGGGCTTCTTTACGTGTGCGTCGTGCTGGGTGGAGTTGCTGCGTGGAAGTTGAAGCCGGTTCATGTTGGCGACTACTTGAAACTGCGCGTCAATGCCAAGGAGGCTAAGTTCCAAGCGGAAGAGATTTTGAAACAGCAGAGTGTGGATGCCAAGAGCTATGTGACGGCAACGATTTTTGTGGACGTAACGGACGCCTCGGCGAACGAGTATCTGCGCGAGAAGATCGGTGTGCCGGCGTTGAACGAAATTTATGAAAAGCGAGTGCCGGGAGCGCTGTGGCACATCCGCTTTTTCCGAGACGGCCAGCCCGAAGAATATTCAGTGGTACTGCGTCCTGAAGGAGGTCTGCACAGCGTTCACCATGATGTGGCGGAAGCCGCAGCGGGCGCGTCACTCTCGAGGGAGGATGCGCTTGTGAAGGCGCAAGATTTTTTGGCGACTCGCAAAGGCATCAATCTTTCGCAGTGGACGCTCGTTGAGGCGACCTCCGAGAAAAAGCCGCACCGGCTGGACCACAAGCTG
>QHYO01000522.1 GCA_003224135.1 Acidobacteriota bacterium
TTCCCGTCCACCGTCCGCGCCGCTTGAGAAAAACGGAACTCCTTCGCGGTCTCGTTCGCGAAACGCGTCTCTCGGCCGCGAGCTTTGTGTATCCCATGTTCGTGTGCCCGGGAACTTCCGTTCGCCAGGAAGTCGGCTCGATGCCAGGAGTCTTTCAGCAATCCGCCGACCGCATCGTCGAAGACTGCCGCGAAGTCGAAGGCCTCGGCATTCCCAGCGTGATCCTTTTCGGTTTGCCGGAAGCAAAGGATCCTCGTGGCGAAAGTTCGCTGCAACAATCCGGCGTCGTCCAGCGTGCCATCGACGCCATTCGCAAAGCCAAACTCGACCTCGTCGTGATCACCGATGTCTGCCTGTGCGAATACACTGACCACGGCCACTGCGGCGTAATCGAAAACGGCGAAGTCGTGAACGACGCCACGCTTGCGGTTCTCGCTGAGCAGGCACTTTCTCACGCCCGCGCTGGCGCCGACGTCGTTGCCCCATCCGACATGATGGATGGCCGCGTTTCCGCCATTCGCAAAAAACTCGACGAAAATGATTTCGAGGATTTGCCAATTCTCGCCTACGCGGCCAAGTATTGCTCCGGCTTCTACGGTCCGTTCCGCGAAGCTGCGGATTCGGCGCCTCAATTTGGCGACCGTCGCAGCTACCAAATGGATCCCGCGAACGCCCGCGAAGCGCTGAAAGAAGTCGCGCTCGATCTTGAAGAAGGCGCGGACATGATCATGGTTAAGCCCGCGTTGCCGTATCTCGATGTAATTCGGCGCGTCCGCGATGAATTTTCTGTACCCATTGGCGCCTACAACGTCAGTGGCGAGTACGCGATGGTCAAAGCTGCCGCGCAAAATGGCTGGCTCGATGAAAAACGCGTCGTGCTCGAAGTTCTCACCGGCATACAACGCGCCGGCGCCGATATCATTCTGACGTATCATGCAAAAGACGCCGCTCGATGGCTGAAAGGCTGAACAGCGCCCGACCATAGGCGGTATGCCCGGTCGAAGGAGCACAAACGGAAAATGAGTGTTACCCAGACATCCTCGCGCCGCAACAATCGCCGCTCGCGCGAAATATTCGCTGAAGCCGAGAAGGTTCTCGTCGGCGGTGTCAACTCTCCCGTCCGTGCCTTCCGCGCCGTTGGTGGCGAGCCGCTGATCATCGAACGCGGACTCGGCCAATATCTCTATGACCCTGACGGCAACCAGTTGCTGGATTTCGTCTGCTCGTGGGGAGCGATGCTGCTTGGCCACGCACATCCCTCTGTGTCTGCCGCCATCGCGGATCAAGCGCAGAAGGGCACCAGCTATGGCGTAACCACCGAGCTCGAAGTCGAACTCGCGCGGCGCATCCTCCGTGCCATACCATTCATGGAAAAGGTGCGCTTCGTTTCAAGCGGCACCGAAGCGACCATGAGCGCCCTCCGCCTTGCTCGTGGATTTACCGGTCGCGACCTGCTCATAAAATTCCAAGGTTGCTACCACGGTCACGCTGACAGTTTCTTGTCTCAAGCAGGATCTGGCCTTGCAACCCTCGGTATCGCGGAATGCCCCGGCGTGCCGCAAGCGCTCGCGCAACTCACGCTCAATGTCCCGTACAACGATCTCGCTGCCGTCGAAAAACTCTTCGCCCAACATCCTGGCAAGGTCGCTGCCGTGATCGTCGAACCCATCGCCGCGAACATGGGCGTTGTTCTGCCGCGGCAGGGTTTCCTGCCAGGTCTCCGCGAATTAACGCGCAAACACGAAGCACTTCTTATCGTCGATGAAGTCATCACAGGCTTTCGCCTCCGCAATGGCTCCGTGCAGAATCTTTTCGGCATCGAGGCTGACTTGACCACGCTCGGCAAAATTATCGGCGGCGGCCTGCCCGTTGCCGCATACGGCGGACGCGCGGAAATCATGGATCGTGTCGCACCGCTTGGTCCGGTCTATCAGGCGGGCACTCTTGCTGGAAATCCGCTCGCGATGCGTGCGGGAATCGCCACGCTCGACCAACTCTCGGCGCCCGGTCTATACGAACGCATCGAAAAGCTCTCGACAACCTTGGTCACCGCGATTCGCGAAACCATCCGGTCTGAAAAACTTTCTGCCCATGTCAACGCGATTGGATCGCTCGCTACGCTCTTCTTTACGCAAGATACCGTCGACAACTACGGCGCCGCCAAAAAGTCGGACACCAAGCGCTACACCCAATATTTCCGTAGCATGCTCGAACGTGGCGTCTTTCTTGCCCCTTCGCAATTCGAGGCTTCTTTCGTTTCCGTCGCCCACACCGATTCCGACATCGAATTTGCTGCGCAAGCTGCTCGAGAAAGCCTGCATCAAATTGCAATCTCGTAAGGAGAAACGAAAACATGCATGAGATCGAAGGACACGGCGGCCATGCGGATCATGGTAATAGTCCGCTGGTGATCCCGGTTTCCATCACCATTTCCATTCTCGCCGTCCTGGTAGCCGCCGTGACTCTTCTCGGCCATCGCGCCCACACGGAAGAACTTTTGCTGCAGGCCAAGGCCAGCGATCAATGGGCCTACTACCAGGCCAAGAATATTCGCCTGCGCGAACTCCAGAGTTTCGCGGATCTCCTCGGTGTCGTTGCCACCCAGGACAAGGACAAAGCGGCCGAAATTCGTGAAAAGTATGCAAAAGAAGTCGAACGCTACGGCGGCGACAAGGAGGACATCAGCAGGGAAGCCAAGGATCTCGAAAAGGAGCGCGACCTCTATCAGCAGCGCGCCGACCACTTCGATGCCGGAGAAGGCATTCTCGAATTTGCACTCATCATCTGTTCCCTTACATTGCTCACAAACAAGAAGCTCTTTTGGTTTTCCGGCATGATCATCGGCGCCGCTGGCGTCATCGTCGCCCTCACAGGCTTCTTGGTCCACATCTAGTGTACGAACCGGGACGACTTGAGTGCCCGCCCGCCACAGGGCCCTAGCGAGCGCAAACCTTTCGACCCTCAACTTCGAGTGTGCCATCGATGTCAGAAGGGATTTAGCGGCCACGCGTACTTCGTAATTGCGGGTCTTCTCCGGTCATGCCTTCAACGGTGGTTGGCTTCCCCTTAATTTCGCGATCTCCGCCACTAACTCATCCATTCGCTTCAGCATCGCTTGATGCCGCAGCTCGTCGGTGTCCGGCTTCTTCCCAATAAACGAAATCGTTCCGCCTGGTTCGAGCACGCACTGTTGCACTTCGCTCAACGAATCGAATCCTTGTTTTCGCGCTGCAGCCTCAAGCTGCGCCATGGTGATCAACTCTTTCCTCAAGTGCTGGGTCTTCACCTTTCCGTCTTCAATCAACACGTCCGAGCGGCCTTCCACGAATTGGTCAAGCGACCGGTGCTTGTAAAGAAAGCGCACCACCAGATAATTGACGATCAGCAGCGACGTCGCCCCAATAATTCCACCGGTCACTGTGTTGTCCTCGCCGATGATCGCGTTCTGCACGGTGTTGGATAGCGTCAGCAATACAACGAGGTCGAATGGATTCAGCTGGACGAGTTCACGTTTACCTGAAAGTCGCAGACCCACAATCAGGAATACGTAGACGCATATCGGGCGCAAAATTTTTTCCAGAATCGGCACCGCGAGAACAAACATATCCTTCCAAATCTCATGCATTTAAGTTGTTCCTCCCGAAGAGTGAGGGCCAGAGAGTTCGTAGCCGGAATCGGCAAAAAGCTGCCATTGTGCCACGAGGTTAACATGCTCTCCGGCGTACAAACCAAGGTACTGTCCAAACGTCCAGTCATAATTTCGCTACATGCCGGTATTCAGCAATTGGTCATGCAGGCCAAATCGTTTATTCTGAGGGCCATCGTCTTCCGTTGTGGTACGGTACGTTCGGTTCATTCGGTTCGGGCAAGATCATTTTCAGGTGTTTGCAGGTGGTTTTTCGGTCTTCGGGACCAGACACAAGCTGAAAGTCCCGGAGACTCTCATTTGCGTTTAGGGACAATGCCAAAGAGTCTGATGCCCGAGCACGGTACGGAATTTTCTGCGGAGCAAGCCAAGGCCCTTCTCGCGGTCACCCGCGAGTTGTTAGCAATCGTGTCCGCGGACGGCGACTTTCTTATTGTCAACGAAGCTTTCCCCAGCATTCTCAGCTACTACCCTGAAGATCTGATCGGTAAACCGCTTACCTGGCTGCATCCTCCGGCCGAAGCTGGCCCTATAAGCGAAAAGTTTGCTTTGTTGGCGATGCAGAAGGGCGCCACTGCGAATTTCCACTGCAGCCTTCGCGCAAAATCCGGCCAGTTGCGCTGGTTCAATATCGTCGCTGTAAATCGCCTCAACGACTCCGATGTTCGCGGTGTCTTGCTCAGCTATCAGGACGTCACGGAATTCCAGCGCATGGAAGCCCAACGCATGGTTCTCTCGAACGTTGTTCACGCGCTGAACGAAACCTCCAATCTCGATGATCTGCTCCATCAGATTCATGGCGCTCTCAAACGAGTCGTCTATGCAGAAAACTATTTCGTCGCCCTTCACGATCCGCAGTCGGAGATGTTTCATTTCCCATTTTTCGTCGACCAGTTCGATCCTCCTCCGCCCCCACAAAAAGTCGCACGCACCTGCATGGCTTACGTGTTTCGCACGGGAAAAGCCTGCTCGATCCCGCAATTGGAATTTGACCGTTTGGCCGCCGAAGGGGAAGTGGAACTGGTTGGTTCGGCATCACCCGCGTGGCTCGGCATTC
>QHYO01000523.1 GCA_003224135.1 Acidobacteriota bacterium
CTTACCGGTGAAGGCCAGTTGCTTGATCCTGCATTAGGTCCGGGGAAGCCGGTTGTCATCTCGATACCGATCACGCCTTATACGTAGGCCGTGTTCACCGTGATAGACCGGGTCGAGATGATTGAGGCGCAGCAGTTCGGCCAACCGACGGATAAATGCGGCGCTCGGCGACTCAGGACCAGCGGACAGCGGTCCGTTGGTCCTTTTTACGCGGCAGGTCGTGTAAATTATTGAATAACGCTTGAGCTTTGGTGGGCCCGCCAGGATTCGAACCTGGGACCAACGGATTATGAGTCCGCTGCTCTAACCGCTGAGCTACGAGCCCCTTGATAATAAAGGACTTATTGGCCTAGAAAACAACCTTAAAAATTTTGCGTCATTCTTGCGTTGCAGTCGACACAAAATCGGAGGTCGCTGCCCTTCCTTCAATTAGAAACGCACCGCCTGATACGAACCACCCTCCGCGCTATCGAGCGGCGACCATCGCGCTTCCATCTTCCCCAAGTAAAATGCACTACCAAATTCAATGGAACTTCCAAGAACTCGACGAATACTGAACTTGTCGAGTTCCCCCGACTATACGTCCAAGTGACCGCCGACCGTGTGGTGGGAATCGTCTGCGCTGGCATTGTCTCCGAGTTGGGGCGACGATTCGGGAGTTTTCACGCGGGGCTCGCATCGAAACGGCGGGTGCTGTCACTTCTACGGGAGCCTGCTTTCATCGCCCCGGCGACTCCGCCTTGTTCAGCATCAATGTGATGGCCTTTCAACCGCTCCCGCCTTGGCCGTTTCCACGCGGCCACTGACCTAAAACTGGCCGTCCGACCAGTAGCCTACGACTTTCCGGCGGCGCACTGTTTCCGCATCCTGGCCCTGCGACCTGACATTTTCAATGCACTCTTCAGCGGTAGGTCGTACTCGACCGAGTAAATTAGGCTCTCATGAATTAAGGTTCGAACGCTTACAGCCAAAATTGGAGGAAACCAGATTATGAAATTGAAAATGTTAGCAAGCGCATTCGCAATCGCAGCTTCAATCGCACCCATGGCTTTCGCCCAGTCTAGCGGCAACTTCAGCGCTGCCGGCACCAGCGCGTCGTGTGTGATTGGCGACGGTGGCGTTTTGGGTGGAGGTACATCCCTAGGTTCTTTCACCGCAAACATCTCGACGGGGAGCGGAAACGGTACGACGTTGGACATTAGACCCGGCTTGGTGACCGGCCTCTTCACCGACACCAAGATCAACACGACCATTTCAACTTCGTCGGCCGACGTGGGGATACAAGTCTGCGTAACAGTCGATGGCAGCGGCGCCGGAGTACTGCCTACCCCCTGCGTGACGTATGACCAGCGATTTCAGCAGATCAGCTCTCAGTTGTTCTCACAGCTTGTCGCGTGCCAGTTGGTGACCAGCACTACTGCCTGCACCACAACTAGCGACTGTGCCGCCCTCGGCGCCAACTACATATGCAACAATCCAACCGGGCTCAGCGGAGCCGGGTTATGCGTAGTGCCTAACCCGTTGTGCAACTTCGACTTGATCTTGAGCACGTTGTCGGCGCACAGCTTCGACTTTGTTGTTTCAGTAGACAACAAAAAGCCTCACGTCGTCGATGCGTCCTGGAGCATTATAGGTGCTGGCGTCAAAGGGTCCGGGTCGGTGGCCTCCTGCGTCGGTCCAGGCGTCCTGACTGTCACACAGACCAAGGTATTCAACAACAGCGGCGCCCTCACATTCACATCCAATTGAGGTTCCATCTGCACGGTTAATCGGCGGGCCAGCCCTCAGCGGCGAAGCTGGGCTGGCTCGCCCATCTTGATCTTGGGGGAAACAAAAGATATGAAAGTTTCAAAGTTAGTTTTGTGTTTGCCGCTGTTCCTGGCGCTCCCGAAGGGGAGTTTGGGCCAATCCGCGCCCCAAGCCGGTTCCGCTGATCCGGTCGCTACCGTCGCCGGGCAGCCCGTCTCCGAACAGGAACTGCTGGAGACGCTCGGACCGCAGCAGGTAATGCAACTGCGCACCCAGGAGTATGAGGCAAAGAGCAAGGCCCTCGATAGTTTGATTCGCCTGAAGCTCGTCCAAGCCGAAGCCAAAAGGCGGGGCATTTCCCCTGAAAAGCTGATCGAGCAGGAAGTCGAATCCAAGGTTGCGGACCCGACTGATGGCGAGGTAGAAGCCTTTTTCTGGGGACAGAATCGGGCGGGCGCCAGTTTCGAAGAGGTGAAAGAGCAATATCGAGCGAGTCTAAAGCAGGTTAAGTTGCAGAAGGCCCGCCAAGTTTACGCCGACTCGCTACGAGCAAAGACCGATGTCGCGGTTCTGTTGCGGCCGCCCAGCGTAACAGTCGCGTACGATCCTTTGCGGGTGAAGGGAGATCCCAAAGCCCCGATCACGATCGTCGAGTTCTCGGACTTTCAATGCCCCTTTTGCAAGAAGAGCGAGGGCACTTTGCACGAACTACTCACCAAGTACAGCGGCCGGGTAAAGCTCGCCTACCTGGACTTCCCTTTGCGCGAAATCCACCCGCAGGCCCAAAGCGCGGCCGAAGCGGCTCGCTGCGCGGGCGAACAGGGAAAGTTTTGGGAATATCATGATGCCCTGTACGCGGACCAGTCCAAGCTGGATGGCTCTGAACTGCTGACCCGCGCCCGGGCGTTGAATCTGGACGAGAAATCGTTTCAGTCGTGTCTCAACAGCGGCAAATTCAAATCCAAAGTCGAAGCCGACTTGCAACAGGGAAGTAAGGTCGGCGTTGCGGGCACCCCTGGGTTCTTCGTAAACGGTGTTTTTCTAAGTGGCGCGCGACCTCAGGCCGACTTCGAAAAAATCATCGATGGCCAATTGGCGCTGCTCGGCGCCCCGCATTCGTCGCAGTAATTGTCGCGCGTAGTCAGCGCCCACGCGTTTTACCAGGCATCTCTAACAATGTCGGCTCCGTCAATCCAATTTTGAGCGAGCTTTTCCGTTCACTCCGAAGAGTGAGTGGTCTTCGTTGTCGCTTTTTGAACTTCTCCATGGACGACCACGGCTCGTTCCTAATCTTTCGGTCGGCTTCAGTCCGACCCAGACATCTCTTCGATCTGTACTTCGACCATGATTACTTCTTCAAACTCCCTTTGCAGGGAGCGGGATGCCCAATCACTGGCGCGGTGTTCTACTTCACACCATGCCTGGTAGCGAGCTGTCCCGCGTACGAACCGAACTCTAGCGACGGCGAATACTCACTGCTATTGCGCCACATCCAGTACAACCGAATCGCCAACCTGCGTCCCAGCGCTACCTTGGCAATGCTCTTGTGCCGACGCATCGCCAGGTGAATGTACCGGTGTCGCCAATCTGGGTTGGTACGTACGGCCGCTTGCGCCGCCTCCACCAGCAAGTAGCGCAACAAGGAATTACCCTGCCTGCTGATATGCCCCAGCCGTTGCTTGCCGGCGCTGGAGTCCTCACTCGGAATCATTCCCACGTACGTGCCGATCTGCTTGCCACGCGGAAACCGCGCCGGAGTTCCAATGATCAGCACATAGGCGAGTGCCGTAAGCGGGCCCACGCCAGGATGAGTCATAAGCCGCAACACCTCGGGACGCTTCTGGGCTTCTTGCTCGACGGCTGCCGTTAGCTCCCCAATCGTCGGATTCAGGCGATCCAGCAGCTCCAACAACTCTTGTCGGCGCCGACTGGCCCAGGGAGCCAACGCTAGCTTCTCTAACTCAGTTCGTCCCGCTGCGCTCCATAGCTTGGTCTTCCAGCGCTTGCCTTCGTTCATGGCCAGCGCCTACAACTGATTCATGATTCGCGTGCGCATCTGCACCAAACGATGCCGGTGCCACAGCAGTTGCCGCAAATCCCGATTCTCCGGACTCGGTACCCAGACCCGCGGAAAGTTATCTTCCCGCATCAACCTGAGTAGCAGTCGGGCATCGTTGCGGTCGGTCTTCTGCTTCTTGATCCGCTTGGCCTTGATCTCCGCTGGATCGCCAATCCACAGTTCGAAACCTAGTTCTACTAGTAGTCGCTCGAACCAACGGGAATATCCGGTAGCCTCCATCCCGACTCGTACGTTAGCTCCTGTTTGCTTCAACTCCCGATAGAATTGCTGTGCTCCACCGTCGCTGTGGTTCAAATGCAACTCACCGTACTCACCGGTGTCCTGATTCAAAAAGGCGACTTGCTGAAAACTTGGGTGGTAATCTACTCCCATAATTAACATGCTCGGCTCCTTCTCCCGAGCCTCTGGTCGTCATGCAACCAAAGTTTACCCGGGTCAAGGAGCCGACATTGTTATGCAGGCACTGACTCGGACCAAGCGCGTTATGCGTTTAGCCACCTGAATTTTCTCTGGAGCCAGTCACGACTCCTTTCCACCGCGACATCGGGAGGCATAGGAGGAAGTAAACTCAGAAGCGATTGGGACGCGCGCACGCGGGTCAGCGAACTCAGTGTGAATGGCTGCTATATCGATGAACAAAATCCGTTTCCGAGCGGCACCATAGTCACGCTTAAAATCTTCTCAGAGTCGGAAGTTTTTGATGCTACGGCTAAAGTTCTATATGCCCACCCAAACTTGGGGATGGGACTAGTGTTTCAGGAGGTATCGCTACGTAGCGACGCTGTCTTACGAGAGTGGCTCCGTGCTGCGAAAGCACTGGAAGAAAAATCGCATTCTTAAAGACCTTAGGCAGACACTCGCCCATAGTGGTCTCCGACCCACCAATAGCAAATATTTAATTTACGGGAATAGGATGGAGCATCATTTCTATCCATTCGACCCGTTAATCTGGGCCCTCTCCGGGTCGTACGCCGCCTCGCTGCGGGCGTAGCACTCAATCTGCGTTGCTTAAAAATAACCAAGTAGGCCGTTCCGCAAGCCGGGGCACGAACCTATCGGCACGGATCCTGACCGGCGGGTCGATACCCACGCTCTAACGCCTTCTCCTGAGTCATATAGACGCCGGGTTTTACCTTCCCGTAAAGCTTACTGTCAGGACAGTAATACAGCCCAGTCTTCTTATAGGCCCAGACCTTTACAATTGTTGCCGCAGCTACAGTCGGTGTGTTCAACTGAGGTAGCCGATCCACACGATCCACAGCTCCCCACTTCTCAACAAGAGGAGGGAGAAAAAGAATGTCAAGTAGCAGGAAAAAACTACCGATTAATACAATATTTTGACAGGTGCGGTAAGTCATAATTGGCTTATTTTTCTTGGCGGTCTGCCAGACTCGTCCACAGGGATAGGCGCGGGACCGTTACCCGCACACAGCTTACCCCCTTGCCTTTTTGTTTTGCAACTCGCGCTCCAAACCGACACACTCGGGAGCTGTTCCCAACCTCTACACCCTCTTTGAATACAGCAAGTTAGCCCCGCGATTCTTTCGGTCGGAGGCGAATTCTCATTGATGTCGACCGCTCATATGCATCACTTTTCGCATTTTGGGAGGCCGCTGGGACCTAATGTACTAAACTACTATACTTCTGCCCAGGACCTCGCGAACCTTGCACGTCAGTTCATCTGCATTGAACGGTTTCTCGATGAAGGCACTTCCCGGGCCGAGAATGCCGGAATTGATCGCGGCATCTTCTGTATAAGCCGACATGTAGAGCACCTTTAAGCCAGCGCGCAGTTTCACTAACCGTTCGATCAACTCCCCTCCCTTCATTCCCGGCATGACCACATCTGTCAGCACCATTTCGATTGATCCCTTGTGGCATTCCATGAGCTGAATCGCGTCCGCGGCGTTCCTCGCCTCAACCACGATATACCCATTTATCTCGAGAAACATGCGCGTCATGCGTCGTACCGCGTCATCATCTTCCACCACGAGGATGGTCTCATTGCCCTGCAGTGACCCTGGAAGCGCCTTGGGTTTCTCGGCCACCTCAATCGTTTCCTCAACGCGCGGAAGATAGATTTGAATTGTTGTTCCCTCACCCGGTTTGCTCAAGACGGAGACGCACCCGCCACTCTGGATTACTGTCCCATAGACAGTTGCCAGGCCCAGTCCTGTTCCTGTGTTTCTCTCCTTGGTGGTGAAGAACGGTTCGAAGATATGCAACTGCGTCTCCTCGTCCATCCCGTGCCCGCGATCATGCACCGCCAGCATCACGTACGGGCCGGCTCGAATTTCCGGATAACGACGAGCCCAGTTCTCGTCTAGGTAGCTGTTCACGGTCTGGATCGTTAACTTGCCACCAGCAGGCATGGCGTCTCGCGCGTTAAATACCAGATTCATGATGACCTGCTCCATCTGCGCGACGTCGGCCTTTACGTGTCCCAAGTTGGAATCGAGATCCAAAAACAGATTGATGTCCTCGCCAAGCGCAGCGGGCAACAGTTCCGCCGTTTGAGTGACCAGGGAGTTGAGATCTAACACCCTCGGTTGAAGTACCTGTTTGCGGCTGAAGGCTAAGAGCTGCCGCGTTAATGAGGAGGCTTTGATCGCGGCCTTCAAGATCTCGTTCAGCTCCTGACGCAGTGGATTATCAGGGCCGGAGTAAGAGAGCGAAAGCGCGGCATGGCCGCGAATGACCATGAGCAAGTTATTGAAGTCGTGGGCCACACCACCCGCCAGCCGCCCCACCGCCTCCATCTTCTGCACCTGCCGCAATACCTCCTCGGCTTGCATGCGTCCGGCAATCTCTCTCTTTAGTACTTCAGCGTGAACATGCGCCGTTTCCCCCATATAGACAGCGAACGCTAATAAACCAGCCATCAGGATTCCCCCGAGAAAGGCAACGTTCGGCAAAGAAGATCGCGCGTTGGCGAGTGTTTCTGGCCGGGGCCAGACACGAGCTCGCCAAGTTAACTCTCGAAACTCGATATCCGTTTCCTCGGCCCATACCTCCGCACGGCGCGGGTCGGATCCGGACCGACCGTAGATTTCCTCGTCGCCGTCGTATACCGCTACCCAGTAGTTCTGTCCCACGTCTTGGAGGATGGAGTAAAACAGCTCTTGATAACGGAATACGCCGAGCAGAAAGCCCACGAGTTTGTTCTCGGCAAAGACGGGCACAAAGACTAGGAGCCCACGACCGCCCCCTTGCAGATCCATCGGCCGCGTAACCATCACGCGCCCGCTTTCCTTGGCGTGCTGGAGGGGCACACGCCAGCGCGCATCGGCGCCCAAATCGGTGCCCACATCGGCTTCATTCCATCTCTCTGACGCCACCCACCGCACGTGGAACGTCGGGTCTACCCACTCGATAGCTTGACAGCCACCGTTGCCACTGATCAACAGCTCCGCATCGGATTCGTTGTCTTGATCACCTGACAGGACACGAGCTTGCCAACGCCCGGCCAAGCGATTCAACAGCAGAATTCTAGCGTTTAGTTCTGACTCCATTTTGTTTTTTACAAACAAGGTCTGCGCTTTCGTCGCGGC
>QHYO01000525.1 GCA_003224135.1 Acidobacteriota bacterium
AGGAGATCGCCTGGCTGCAGGCCGAGGATGCGGACGGATTTGACGCGCACGTCCTGATAAGCAGGAGCATCGAGTACGGCGGGATTCGGATTGTCGGTGATGGCGCTTGGGAGAATGTCCGCGATGCCGCCGCTTGCATGGGTGATGCGAACCTGCGGAACGTCGACCGCCTGGAAGCTGCGATTGAAATCAAAATTCAGCCGAGCGAACTGGCGCACCCCAAGCTCGTTGTTGATGCGGACGCGGGCGCGGACTTCTTTCCGCGAGTCGCCACTTGTCTCGAAGCGGTATTTGGTTTCGAGCAGTTCGATTTGCGCGGCATTTTTTTCAGTTTCGGCGGGCCTGGGAGACGCTGCCTGTTTTGCTTCTTGCTTTGGTTCTTGCGCGTTGACCTTGTCCACGGTTTGGTCATTGCAGCAGAACGCAAAAACAAAAATGGCGGCGATCAGGAGCACTCGACGAACGGAGCACGGGCTGAAGCCTATGCCACGATAAATAGATCTTCGCCACAAATGGGAAAGAGAGCCGCCGGATAGGTTCACGTGATCCTCAATCGTAAGTGTAGGCGCGGCTCAACGTGCGGTAAAGAATCGCGTTCGAACGAGTTTCGAAAAAAAGCTGCTCACACAACACCCAAGAGTGAAACGAATTGCTGCTATTTCCGTCTGAAACGATGGGTGTCTGAAATGATAGGCTTTTGTGTGTGTGCGAAGGGGCACGTCGAAGCACAAATAGGCGCAAATGAGGGCGAGAGGACTCGTTCAGGCGGGCAAGGAGAACATTGAATGCATAAGTACCTAGCGGGTTTGGCGATGTGCGGACTCCTCGGCGCGAGCGGCGCTGTGTGGGCAGATGAGCTGCCTAAAGGTCCAGACGAGGACGGAACAAAGCCCGCGCTGGCGCGAATCGCGGGCGAGGGCATGATGAACTCGCACGCCTTCCAATATTTGACGGAACTGAGCGACGACATCGGATCGCGTGTCACTGGCACCCTGGCCGAGCGCAAAGCCGAAGAGTGGGGTGCCGCGAAGATGAAGGCGATTGGTCTTGAGAATGTGCATCTCGAGAAATACACGATCTGGAAAGGCTGGACGCGCGGCTCCGCCGAAGCGCAACTGCTTTCGCCAACAGCGCACAAACTCCACGTGGATGCGATGGGCTGGACAGGTTCAACAGCTGCGGGCGGGGCGGAAGGCGAAGTCGCTACGGTAAATCTGTTCGATATCGATGATGAAATCAAAAACGCGCCGCGCTTGAAAGGCAAGGTCGTTCTGGTGGTTCAGAAGGGCCAACCAAAGAAAAATTTCATGATGCTGTTTGCGAGCTTCGGAGATTTTCTGAGAGCGGCGCACGATGCGGGTGCGATTGCGGTGATTGGCGGGCAAGGCGGCTCAAAATCGACGGGCATGAATTTGACTCACACGGGAATTTTGGGATTCGATGCGGACTTTGCGATTCCCGTGGTCTCCATGACCGCAGAAGATCAGGGACAACTTGAGCGCTTCATCGCAAAAGGCGTTAAGCCGCGGATTCGCATCAACGTGCAAAATACGCTGACGAGTGGACCGGTGGAAACCGCGAATGTGGTGGGCGAAATCCGCGGCCGGGAGCACCCCGAACAGATTCTTGTGGTCGGCGGCCACCTCGATTCATGGGATTTGGCGCAGGGCACAACGGACAACGGTTCCGGAACAGCCACCACGCTTGGAGCGGCCGAAGCGATCATGCGCTCGGGGCAAAAACCGCGGCGCACGATCCGGTTTGTGTTGTTCACCGGTGAGGAGCAAGGCCTCGATGGTTCGTTTGCCTACATCAAGCAGCATGCTGCGGAATTGCCGAACCATCTTGGTGATTTGATTCTCGATGAAGGCCAGGGAGCAGTCACGGACTTCATGCTCGGTGGCCGCGATGATTTGATTCCCACCTTTCAGCCTTTCGTTTCTGCGCTGGAAAATGTACGGCCCTTGAAGGTAAACGACAAAGTTGAGTCTGGCACGGACACTCTGCCGTTTTCCATTGCCGGGCTCCCCGGAATCAACATGAACCAGGAAACCTCCGAATACAAATTCACACACCACTCGGCGGCGGATGCACTCGATGCGCAGAAGCCAGATGTCTTGACCCAGAACGCCACGCTCATGGCGCTGACTGCGTTCTGGATTGCCGATCGGCCGGAGCGCCTTGCAGCCCCTTGGCCCGCCGAAAGGACCGCCAAGATGCTGAGGGCTCAGGGCCAATACGATGAGTTGAAGGCATTCAATATCTGGCCCTTCGGAGACCTGGGGGCGGAACCAAAAAAGCCATGAACTTGATGAAAATACAAGGGTTAAATTCGGTCGCCGCGTTGCGAACAGCGAGACGAGACGGCATAAGGTATACTTTCGCTTCGTTTACGCTTTCTTAGCGCTGTGAGCATTGCCGAGGCCAGATCCAAGCGAACAGGCAATTTTTCCTCAGGCCGTGCCGAAAGAGATTTGACACATCATTTTTTCTTCTCTATACTCTGTGTTTTACGACGGGTTCGTTTACCCGAGCAGTAGTACGGCACTGCGGTTGTGTCGTGCGTAGTTGGAAGGATCTTCACTCCCGGAACATTGCAAGACGGATTGGGAGCGAAGAGCGGCCGGATATGGGACGCCAGTCCCGCAAAGCCGAGTAAGCCTCTCCAAATCGATGCCAAGAGCGGAGTTCTGCCTCTTGGAGTGCGTGCGGAGTTTCTTGCTGGTCTCTCCGGATTCGCAGTTTACCTTTCAGCGTAGTGTGCGCTCGCTAAAGTTGTCTGCGCGCTTGGCGAGTGGCGTCGAAAATCGTGCGCGCGTTTGCGGGTCTGCGGGTTTCAGGGTTTGTCTTACAAACCCTGAAATAAAGTGAGTTTCAGGGTTTGTTCTACAAGCCATGAAATGACCTGGAAGGACGCGCCAAAAGAGGGAAGACTGTGCCGACATTTTCGCAACTGGTCAGACTGGGACGCGAAGGAATTCGCACGAAGACGAAATCGCCTGCGTTGGCGGGCTGTCCTGAGAAGCGCGGTGTATGCATTCGCGTGTACACGCAGACGCCCAAGAAGCCGAACTCCGCATTGCGCAAAGTTGCTCGCGTGCGTTTGACGAATTCCATCGAAGTGACGACATACATTCCTGGCATCGGTCACAACTTGCAGGAGCATTCGATCGTGCTCGTGCGCGGCGGCCGTGTGAAGGATTTGCCGGGAGTGCGTTATCACATCGTACGAGGCACGCTGGACGCCGCGGGAGTTGAGAATCGCAAGCAGGGCCGCTCGAAATATGGAGCAAAGCGTCCGAAGGCCGGAGCAGCGAAGTAAATCGCGCCTCGGGCGCGCAGTAAGTCGTCCGTTTCACGGGCGTACACAAATTGAGTCGTAAGAATTTTGAAGGAGCAAAACAGCAATGCCACGCAAAGGACTTGTCAGCCGCCGCAAGCAGGAAGTCGATCCGATTTACGGCAACGACCTGGTTGAAAAGTTTATCTGCTCGATGATGTGGGACGGCAAAAAGAGCACGGCGCAGCGCGTGTTTTACGGCGCGATGGATCAGATGGCCAAGAAGACGAATGACGATGCGCTGAAGCTTTTCAAGAAGGCTGTCGAGAACGCGAAACCGTTGCTGGAAGTGAAGACGCGGCGTGTCGGTGGCGCGAACTATCAGGTTCCGGTGGAAGTGAATCCGTTCCGCCGTCAATCGCTGGCCATTCGCTGGATTTTGCAATATTCGCGCGATCGGGCGGGCAAGACGATGGTTGACAAGCTGGCGGATGAATTGATTGACGCGGCAAACGCACGCGGCGGAGCGATCAAGAAAAAGGAAGACGTTCACCGCATGGCCGAAGCGAACAAAGCATTCGCTCATTATCGCTGGTAACGGTGCTCCGATAGAGCGCTAGTAAGAGATTTCAGCAAGAAGTTGAGGTTTTTGTGGCAGAAACAGCTGTAATTCGACAGGGAGAAAAGAAGGCTAGTCAAGGGACCATGGCTCGCGTATTCAAACTCGACGACACGCGCAATATTGGGATTATGGCGCACATTGACGCCGGAAAGACCACGTCAACGGAGCGCATCCTGTTCTATACGGGTGTGACCTACAAAATCGGTTCGGTCGATGAAGGCACAGCCACCATGGACTGGATGGAGCAGGAACGCGAGCGCGGCATCACGATTACATCCGCAGCTACCACGGCTTCCTGGGAGCGTTTCAACAAGAAGTATCGCGTCAATATTATCGATACTCCTGGCCACGTGGACTTCACGGTTGAAGTCGAACGTTCTTTGCGCGTTCTCGACGGCGCGGTCTGCGTGTTCGATTCGGTGGCTGGTGTGCAGCCACAATCCGAAACCGTCTGGCGCCAGGCCGACAAATATCGCGTGCCGCGCATTTGCTTTGTTAACAAGATGGACCGCATGGGCGCGGATTTTGATCACGTCGTCCGCACGATTCGCCTACGCCTCGGTGCCCACCCTGTTCCCCTCCAGTTTCCTCTCGGTCGCGAAGATAATTTCATCGGAATCATCGATTTCCTCGAGCAAAAAGTCGTTGTGTGGCTTGAAGAAACTTTGGGCGCCAAATTCGAAATTTTTGAGGTCGAAAAGCTTTGGGACAAAGCGTTTGTCGATTCGCGCGCCGATGTTGCCGCTGCGTTGAAGGGCTCAGCAATCGATAAGGCGTTTTACGATGAACATCGCAACAAGGTCATCGAATACATTGCCGAACACGATGACGAAGTTCTGGACAAGTATCTTTCTGAAGGCACATTGAGCCTCGAGGAGATGCGCAAATCCATCCGCAAGTCCACGCTGGCGCTCAAAATTGTTCCGGTGCTTGCGGGTTCCGCGTTCAAGAACAAAGGCATTCAGCCCTTGCTCGATGCGGTGATTGACTATCTGCCGTCGCCAGTCGATGTTCCCCCGGTCGAAGGCACGAATCCCGACACGGACGAAGTGGAACTACGCCGCGCTTCGGACGATCAGCCGTTTTCAGCGCTCGCTTTCAAAATCATGTCCGACCCCTTCGTCGGGCACGTGACTTACATTCGCGTGTACTCCGGCGTGTTGCGTTCCGGCAGTTACGTCTATAACTCCGGCAAGCGCACCCGTGAGCGCATCAGCCGCTTGCTGCAGATGCATGCCAACAAGCGCGAAGAGATCGAAGAAGTGTATGCAGGCGACATTTGCGCGTGCGTGGGTCTGAAGAGCGTAAATACCGGCGACACGCTGTGCGACGAAAACAAACAAATCATTCTTGAGTCCATTGAATTTCCGGCGCCGGTCATCTCGGTTGCGATCGAGCCCAAGACCAAGGCCGACCAGGACAAGCTAGGCGTCGCCATGCAGAGGCTTGCTCAGGAAGATCCGACGTTCCGTGTTTCTACCGAACCCGATACCGGCCAAACGTTGATTTCCGGTATGGGCGAATTGCACCTCGAAATCATTGTCGACCGCATGCTGCGCGAATATAACGTGCAGGCCAATGTAGGACGCCCGCAAGTGGCGTACCGCGAAACGATTCGCAAAAAGGCCGAAGCGGAAGGCAAGTACATCAAGCAGACGGGCGGACGCGGCCAGTACGGCCATGCGGTGATCGAACTGCATCCGCTGCCAAGTTCCGATCGTGAAAACATGCACGAATTGTCCACGGACGATTTGGACGCGTTGGCTAAAAAGATTGTTGGCGGCTCCGGGGGCAAATGGAAATTTGACAAGGAGCACCGCTTTCTTTTTATCGACAAGGTCGTTGGGGGAGCGATTCCGCGCGAGTTTATCGCGCCGGTTGAAGCGGGAATCCGTGAAGCGCTCGACAATGGCGTGCTTGCAGGTTTTACGATGGTGGACGTCGCTGCGGTGTTGGTCGACGGCAGCTATCACGATGTCGACTCGAACGAAATGGCGTTCAAAATCGCCGGTTCGATGGCCTTCAAGGAAGCTTGCTCGAAGGCAAAGCCCGTTCTTCTCGAACCAATCATGAAAGTGGAAGTTGTGGTTCCCGAAGAATACATGGCGGCCGTGTTTGGCGATTTGAATTCGCGGCGTTCCGCGATCCAGGGAACGGAAAGCCGCGCAGGCAGCAACGTGATTCGCGTTGAAGTGCCGCTGGCTCAGATGTTTGGTTATGCAACCGACCTGCGCAGCCG
>QHYO01000524.1 GCA_003224135.1 Acidobacteriota bacterium
TGAGGCATACCGCGACTTCAGAATTTCAGTCGGCCGGCGTGTCCGAAAACCAGTTGCGTCGAGTGGCAGGTCAACGGTTCTGATTCTCTGTGCGACGAACTCGTAGGCTTCGCCAACTTCGCCGTCGACCGCGCCGTGCCAAAATTCGGACGATCTTTCATGCACTGCAATCAGTTCGTCTTTGTTCGGAGTAAGGAATGTTGAGAGCTTTGCAGCTAGATGCTTCCACGACTTAAACGTCGAAAGCGAAATATCCGCTCCGGTCGCGTCGGATTTTTTACCTGCCGCTATCG
>QHYO01000527.1 GCA_003224135.1 Acidobacteriota bacterium
CTCGCGGAAAAGGCGGCCGACGATGCCTGGGAACATGAGGATGGGAATAAAAACGGCGACCAGCGAAGCGCTCATGGACAGAACAGTGAAGCCGATTTCCTTGGCGCCGAGCATGGTTGCGGCGAATGGCTTCATTCCGCCTTCCATGTGACGGGCAATGTTTTCGATGACGACGATGGCATCGTCCACCACGAAGCCGGTGGAGATGGTGAGAGCCATCAGAGAGAGATTGTCCAAGCTATAGCCGAACAGATACATCACGCCGAAAGTGCCAACGAGCGAGAGCGGAACGGCGATGCTGGGAATAACGGTGGCCCAGACGTTGCGGAGAAAAACGAAGACAACGAGGATGACGAGCGTGATGGAGATGATGAGAGTGCGCTCGACATCGTGAATCGAGGCGCGGATGGTGGTGGTGCGGTCGATGGCTACATTGAGATGCAGGGATGGAGATATGGAGGCGCGAAGTTGCGGAAGGA
>QHYO01000529.1 GCA_003224135.1 Acidobacteriota bacterium
GAAAAATGGCGATGGTGATGAGCGTAGTGGCGACGGGCCGTCGGATAAAGGGCGCGGAGAAATTGGAGGAGAAATTCACGCGCTAGTCTCCGGAGTGCTCCACGGCGGGCTCGTCCATGGGATTGCCGAAACCAAGAGGAAGATGACGGGAGAGCCAGTCGAAAGCGAGATAGACGACGGGCGTGGTGTAAAGCGTGAGGATCTGGCTGAGAATGAGGCCGCCAACGATGGTGATGCCGAGCGGGCGGCGAAGTTCGGAGCCGACGCCAGAGCCCAGCGCGAGCGGCAAGCCGCCGAGCAACGCGGCCATGGTGGTCATCATGATGGGACGAAAACGGAGCAAGCAGGCTTCGTAGATGGAATCGAGTGGCGACTTCCCTTCCTTGCGCTCCGCTTCGAGAGCGAAGTCGATCATCATAATGGCGTTTTTCTTGACGATGCCGATCAAGAGGATGATGCCGATGAGAGCGATGATGCTGAATTCAGTGCGGCAAAGTAAGAGGGCAAGAATCGCGCCAACGCCGGCGGAAGGTAAAGTGGAAAGAATTGTGATGGGGTGAATGAAGCTTTCGTACAGCACGCCGAGAACGATGTAGACGGTGACAAGTGCGGCAAGGATCAGAATAGGTTCGTTGGCGAGCGATTTAAGGAACGCGGCAGCAGTGCCTTGGAAGGTTGCCTGAATACCGGGAGGCAGACCGAGGTCGGCTTTGGCGCGATTGATGGCGTTGACGGCGTCGCCCAGAGAGGCGCTGGGTGCGAGGTTAAACGAAAGTGTAACGACGGGAAATTGGCCCTGATGATTGAGCGCCAGCGCCGTGGGAGCTGTGGTGACGGTAGTGAAAGCGCTGAGCGGAACTTGCGTGCCGTTCGATGAGCGGACGTAAATATTTTTGAGCGAGTCCGGCGTTTGCTGGAACTGCGGGTCGGCTTCCATCACGACGTGGTACTGGTTGAGTTGCGTGTAGATGGTCGAGACCTGGCGCTGGCCGAAGGCGTCGTAAAGAGTGTTGTCAACGTCAGCCGGAAGAACGCCGAGTCGTGAAGCGGAATCGCGGTCGATGGTGAGGTTGACGAGCAGACCGCCATTGAGCTGGTCGCTCGCGACATCGCGAAGTTCGGGCAGCTTTTTGAGGCGATCGATAAAACGTGGAACCCAGTAGGCGAGCTCTTTGGCGTCGACATCTTCGAGGCTGTACTGAAATTGCGTGCGGCTGACGCGGTCTTCGACAGTCAAATCCTGCACGGGCTGCATGAAGAGGGTGATGCCGTCGATTTTGTCGAGCGCAGGCTGAAGCCGGCGAATGACATCGGAGGCGCTGATCTTGCGAACGGCAAGAGGCCTGAGATTGATCTGGATCCGGCCGCTATTGAGAGTGGTGTTGGTGCCGTCAATTCCGATAAAAGAGGAAAGACTGTCGACAGCGGGATCTTTGAGAATGGCGTTTGCGAGAGCCTGTTGCCGTTCGCCCATGGCGCGGAAGGAAACGCTTTGTGGAGCTTCAGAGACGCCGAGAATTACGCCAGTGTCTTGAACAGGGAAAAAACCTTTAGGTACGTAGACATAGAGAAGAATGGTGCCGACGAGCGTCGCAAACGTAATAACGAGGGTGATGGTGGGAAAGCGGAGGACGAATTTCAGAGTACGTCCGTAAAAGGCGATGACGGCGTTGAACACATCTTCGGATTTTCGATAGAACCAGGTTTCGTCCTCTTTTTTCTGATGGCGAAGAAGTTTGGCGCACATCATCGGCGTGAGAGTGAGAGAAACCACCGCCGAGACGAGGATGGTGACGGCGAGAGTGATGGCAAATTCGCGGAATAGACGTCCAACGATATCGCCCATAAAGAGAAGCGGGATCAAGACGGCAATGAGGGAAATGGTGAGAGACAGAATCGTGAAGCCGATTTGTTCGGAACCTTTGAGTGCAGCCTGAAGAGGAGATTCGCCCTCTTCGATGTAACGGCTGATGTTTTCAATCATGACGATGGCATCATCGACGACAAAGCCAGTAGAGATGGTGAGGGCCATGAGAGAAAGATTATTAAGACTGTAGCCGAGCAGGTACATCACGCCGAAGGTTCCGATGAGCGAGAGCGGAACAGCAACGCTGGGAATGATGGTGGCGCGAATGCTGCGAAGGAAAAGAAAGATCACCATCACGACGAGACCGACGGTGAGCATCAATGAAAATTGAACGTCTTCGACGGAAGCACGAATTGTGTTGGTGCGGTCGGTGAAAATCGAGACGTTGACGGCAGCGGGGAGTCCAGCCTGAAGTTGGGGGAGAAGTTTCTTGATGCGATCGACTACACCGATGATGTTGGCACCGGGCTGGCGCTGAATATTCATCAGGACGGCGGGTTCCTGATTTGCCCAGGCGGCTTGCAGAGAATTTTCAACCCCGTCGGCGACATTCGCCACGTCGGCGACGCGAACAGGAGCGCCATTCCGAAAGGCCACGATGACAGGACGGTAGGTGTCTCCGCTTAGAAGCTGGTCATTTGCCCCGATTGTATAAGATTGCTGAGGGCCGTCGAAGGTACCCTTGGCCTGATTGACGTTTGCGTTGTTGAGAGCGGTGCGAAGGTCTTCGAGGCTCAGACCGTAGGAGGCGAGCGCAGTGGGGTTCGCTTGAATGCGGACTGCGGGACGCTGGCCGCCGCTGATACTCACCAGGCCGACGCCCGGCAATTGGGAAATTTTTTGCGCGAGCATGGTGTCGGCGAGATCTTCAACCTTGGAAAGCGGAAGCGATTTTGACGTGAGGGCCAGAGTAAGAATCGGCGAGTCGGCGGGATTGACTTTGCTGTAGATGGGAGGATTCGGGAGCCCCTGCGGCAAAAGATTTGAAGCACCGTTGATGGCAGCTTGAACTTCCTGTTCGGCAATATCGATATTCAGTTCGAGATCGAATTGGAGAGTGATGACCGAGCTCCCGAAGGAACTCGTGGAGGTCATTTGGTTGAGGCCGGGAATTTGGCCGAACTGGCGCTCGAGGGGAGCGGTAACCGATGAAGCCATCACCTCGGGACTTGCGCCGGGATAAAAAGTTTGAATTTGGATCGTAGGGTAGTCCACCTGGGGAAGCGCGGACACCGGCAACTGTCGATAAGCAACAAAACCAACGAGAAGCACGCCGACCATCAGGAGTGTGGTGGCGACAGGCCGCAGAATAAACGGCCGAGAAGGACTCATGGCTTGGCGCCTCGGCCATGTTTCGCAGAAGGAGTTGGAGGCGCGGCAGCCGGAGCGGAAGAATTGGAGTAGGTCGGATTTGCCGAGGTTGTGTTGGCGGCGGACGCCGGAGCCGCCGCAGGAGCCTGGTTCGGAATTACCTTGGTACCTTCCTGCAATTTGTCCTGACCGTCCGTGACGACAAGTTCTCCGGGCAGGAGACCGTCGCTCACCCCTACCGTGCCACCGGTCGTTTGAGCGACCGTGATGTTATGAATTTTGACGGTATTGCTCGCCACCACATACACGTAAGTGCCCTGAGGACCCCGTTGAACCGCGGCCAGTGGAACCAAACTAAGATTGCGCTTGGTGTCCACAAGGAGATGAGTGTTCACAAACTGGTTGGGAAAGAGACTGCTATCTTCATTGTTGAAGACGGCTTTCAGTTTGTATGTGCCGGTGGCGACATCAATCTGGTTGTCGATGGTAAGAAGTTTGCCCGTCGCAATTTTCGCCGTGTTGTCTCGATCAAAGGCTTCGACAGTGAGCTGCGTGGCGCCTTTGTGAAGCTTGTCAAAAACCTGAGGGAGCTGATCCTGCGGAAGCGTGAAGATGACCGATATGGGTTGCAACTGCGTAATGATCAGGAGCCCGTTGGTGTCTGTGGCGTGAACGATGTTCCCGGGATCGACAAGACGGAGACCAATGCGTCCGGAGATGGGCGCTGTGATGCGAGAATATGTCAGCTGAAGCTTGGCGTTGTCGATTTGAGCCTGATCGGATTTGATAGCGCCATCGAACTGACCGACGGAAGCGGCTTGCGTATCGAGCTGCTGCTTCGGAATAACACCTTCCTTGAAGAGCAGCTTAAAGCGCTCGAGGTTTGCTTCGGCGTCCTTGCGCTGCGCGAGGTCCTTGGCAAGCTGGCCTTCGGCCTGTTCCAACTGAACCTGGAAAGGCCGGGGATCGATTTGCGCGAGAAGATCCCCGGCTTTAACGTACTGGCCTTCTTTGAAAGCGACATTGATAAGCTGGCCATCCACGCGACTGCGAACGGTGACCGTGCTCAGCGGAGTAACGGTACCGAGGCCGTTGAGATAAACGGGAAGGTCGCCTTTGGTTGTCGTGGCTACCACAACCGGAACACTGAAGTTTGCGCCCCCTGGGCCGCGACCCGCGCCCTTACCGGGCGCTGCCGGAGCCGCAGCGTCTTGCGCGGCTTTTGAACGAGAAGAGCGGTAATACCAAAACCCTCCGATCGCGAGAGCGGCGACAACGATCCAAATCCACGCGTGGCCTGAAGCAGACTGGCGTTGTGGAGTATCCCGAACAGGAGTGCGTTCCGAGTCAGGTAGGTCTAGAGATTTCAACTGCGCCATCCGTTAGCTCCTCAAAGTGGTTCGCTGGTACGCAAGAGAGCCTGCCGGGCAACGGCAATCGCTGGGACGCGATAGCGGGGTTCTCTACTCTCTAGACGCGGTACGACCGTATCCGTATGGTACGCATCATTAAGACGATTTTGGAGAGAAAATGGTTACGCAGAGCCCGGGGCTATTATTGGATTCGTTTTCAGCGAAAACAGAGGCGATTCCGGTAGAATACGCAGGCGCATTTTGCGGCGATCGACGAAATGGTCGGCAGAGAACGATTTGAACAGGGGAAGCCAATGATTAAGGGGATTTTGTTGGGAATTGTCCTGGGGATAGCGGGTGTTGCGGCTTGCGTGTACGCCTATTTTGCGACTGGCCGCGCCCCAATCGCAGTGGAAGCGGCCGAAATGCCATTCGAACGGAAATTTGCGCGCATGGGATTGCATTCCTATCTGGACAAATTGCCGCATCTCGAACCGCAGGTTCCCGCGGACGAGAAGAATCTGCTGGAGGGCGCGAAGGTCTACAAAAGCCATTGTGCGGTATGCCACGGATTGCCTGATGTCGCGAAGACGGCAATCGCGGAGGGCATGGCGCCGAAGCCGCCGCAACTCTTCAAAGGCGTTGGCGTAACGGACGACGAGGCATGGGAAAGTTATTGGAAGGTGAAGAACGGAATTCGCATGACGGGTATGCCGGGGTTTAAGGGTCATCTGACCGAGACGGAGATCTGGCTGGTGACGGTGCTGGTGAAAAACGCCGACAAGATTACGCCAGCAGTGAAGGTTGAGCTGACCGGGTCGCCAACGACCCTGGCTGCCCCAGGTGCGCCAGCGGTTGCGGTCAAGAAATAAGGCGCACTTCGGTGGAGTACAGGTGCGCGGCGCGATAGGCAAGGGGGATTGATTCGGCGCGAGTTGATCGCCTGTGCATGGAACGATCCGCAGGAAAATGAATACAAAGGGTTAAATCCATCATCTAACGATTCATGAAAACCGGGATCGTCGTTTTTATCGCAGTCTTCCAATCGATTTTGCTGGCTGCACATTTTTTCGTCTATGAAACCTGGCTCCATTTATGGAACCCAGGCGCGGTGTCGTGGCTGGCCGGCTCGACGGCCGTTGTATTTCTGCTGGGGGTCAGTTTCGTTGCGGCTTCCCTGCTGTCCTTCAAATACTGGAACGGCGTAACGCGCGTGTTTTACCGGACTTCGGCGGTCTGGCTGGGCTTGTTCAATTTCCTGTTTCTTGCGGCGGTGGGAACCTGGCTGACCTGGCTGACGCAAAGAGCATTCGGATTACCTGGGCACGAACGGTTCATTGTCGGGGCATGGTTTGCAGCGGGACTTATTGCGGCGGCGTGGGGAATGGTGAATGCAAGCGTGACGCGAATCAGCAGAGTGAAGGTGAGCTTGCCGAACTTGCCCGCTGCGTGGCAAGGGCGCACAGCGGCGATGATCAGCGATTTACACCTGGGGCATGTGCGAGGAGCGACGTTCGCGCGAAATATCGTGGCGCGAGTGCGCCAACTGCGGCCTGAAATTGTTTTTCTGGCGGGGGACCTTTACGACGGCAGCTACGCGGATCTTGACGCTCTGGCTAGTCCGCTGCGGGGGCTGAATGCGCCGCTGGGAAATTACTTTGTCGCGGGAAATCATGAAGAGATACGAGACCAGGGAGGGCACCTACAAGCGGTGAAGAATGCGGGCCTGCGGCTGCTGCACAACGAAAAAGTGATTGTCGATGGAATGCAAATCATCGGTGTACAACATCGCGATGCGGCCCACCCTGAACGCCTAAGCGCCATATTGAAGGAAATTGCCATCGATCGAGGCCAGCCGAGCGTGCTGCTCGTTCACGCGCCCGACCAATTGGCGATCGCTGAGCAGGCTGGAATTTCGCTGCAATTGTCGGGACATACGCATCGCGGCCAATTTTTTCCGTGGACCTGGCTCACGAAACGGATTTACAAACAGTTTGTGTACGGGTTGCAGCGGTTTGGCGCGATGCTGGTGTACACATCGAGCGGCGCGGGGACCTGGGGTCCACCGTTGCGGGTGTGCTCGCATCCGGAAATCGTGCTGATTCAGTTCGTGTGAAACGCCGCCGGGCTTGAACAGGCCTGATGGCTTTTGACAGGCGAAATTGCAGCGCGGAGAAAGCGAACCTATTGGAGATGGGCTCCGTGATTTTCGCCGGATGGCGAGGCAATTTCGAGTATCGAGGGAATCAAATGGGTGGCGAGACTTACCTTGTCCAATAATTTGACGGCACCGTATCGCTCAGCCAGAGCCTTTGTTTCGGCGTCATACCAAACAGAAATCGCCAGAACGCGCGACTCGGTGGGAAGTTGCGATTTGAATTCCCTTGCACTGATCCTGTTGCCGTCGGACATGTGCAAATCCAAGATAACAACGTTCGCCCGCAAATCCTTGCACAACTGGAGCGTGTGCGCGAAGTCAGTGGATTCGCCGACGACGGTGATTTCGGGCCGGTCGGCCAGAAGCTGACGGATCGCACGTCGGATCAGCTCCGAATCGTCGGCGAGTAGCACTCTTATGGGCATTAATTTGCGCCCGATTCAATCACTCTAGAGTATGGGGGCGGATGACGTCTCCAGACAGCGGTGTTTTTTGCTTCCTTCGGTCCGTGCACTGATATGGTGCGGGCAGCGCCACATTAAGTCAAAAATAATCCGACATTCTCGGCCGAAAAGCGGAGAGGTTTGAGGAATTTGAGAGCAGCTTTGTTAGCTGGACGAAGTTGCCTTTTGGTTCTTCACTTGCAGCTCGTTAACGACCTGTTGGACGTTTGGGACGCCCGTCGCCAGCTTTTCAACCATGGCCCGTCTTGTCTGAGAGTTGACGTTTCCAGTGAGCGTGACAACGCCGTTCTTGACGTCGTACTTCACCGCTTTGTCAAGTTTGTTCTGAACCAGCAGCGCATGAAGATTCTGTTCAATCGCTTTGTCGAGATCGGAATTGACTTTCTTGGCGGCAGTTTCGTTGCCTGGGGGCCGTACTGCAATCTCGTTGGCGACTACTTGGGATCCCGCTATAGATTTAGCGATGGATTCCGCCTGCGCCTTGTCTGCTTCAGAGGCGGTAGTTCCAGTGAGTGTTACTACGCCTTTATCGCGATCCTGGCTGACGCTCACATCTTTAAAATTGGCCTGATCTAAGGCCTTGCGGATATTGTCGGCGACATCCGGAGACTTTGTGGGTGCGTTCGAGCAAGCAGAAACGCATCCCAGAACAATAAGTGCAACGATTGAAATAAACAGCTTATGCGATCTCATTTCTCTCTTTGCCTCGCCAACACGTAATTTGAACCCGAGGGCTCGGACACTGAAAAGTCAGGAATCACTCGCGATTCCACTCTGCGGTGAAGGCCAAAAGTTCAGCAATCGGTGTTAGCCAGTACAAGAATAAAGAATTCATGGTAACGGGCTGGCTCCGAAATTCAGGCAAGCACAGCTGGCGCCGAGCTCGCGTCCACGGGCGTTGGCAGATTCGCCGGATGCTTGCTTTTGCGAAATGCCCAAAGGAAGAGGGCCCGCGCATCCTTACTGCGTGCTTTTTTGCTGGGAGGGTAGGCCTTGACGGATGGCAAGCAAAGCCGACGAGACGGTCACCTGGAATCGGATCTGCTGCAATCGCAATTTTCACGAACGGAATAAGGGATTTACAGTTTTTTTCCTAAGCCCGCGAGTACTCCGTCGTATGGCCCGGTTTACGGCAATCGCCTAGCGTGAACAAGTGTGCTCGACCGTGCGCCAAAAGCAACACGTGAACGGCACAGCCCAGTCGCAAGGAGCATTAACGATGCGCTCAAGATGTAGAGCAATTCTGCAAAAATGCCAGACCGCCGTAATCCTGGCGGGATTCAGCATGGTGATCCCTTGCTCCACGGCGTTTGCTCAGGCTCCCGACAATAGCAAGGCCAACCAGCAAGACCGCGATAAAGGTTCCGCTACCGCCGAGCAACAAGCCGAAAACCAAGCTGACCGTGATCTCGCGCGAAAAATCCGGAAATCGCTTGCAGACGACAAGAACCTCTCCACCTATGCCCACAATATCAAGGTGATTGCGAGGGGCGGAACTGTGATGCTGAAAGGCCCGGTGAGATCCGAAGAGGAAAAAGCCGCGATTGAGGCAAAGGCCGTGGAAGTCGCGGGCGCCGCGAACGTAAAGAACGAGATGACAGTAAAACCGAAGTCAAAGTAAGGGTCAGAAAACTTCGTGAACAAAGAGAGGAGAAGGCTATGGCAAAAAACAAAGCTCTGTTCGGAATCTACAGGACGCAAAGCGGGCTTGAAAACGCAGTGCAGATGCTAAGAGACGAGAGATTCGTTAGCTCTGACGTTGCGGTACTGCTTCCCGAATCTGTGAGTAGCCGGGAGCTAGGCACCCACAAGGCGTCAAAGGCCCCTGAAGGGGCGACGGCAGGAGCAGGATCGGGCGCGGTACTCGGTGGAATCCTGGGCTGGCTAGTT
>QHYO01000528.1 GCA_003224135.1 Acidobacteriota bacterium
GTCGGTGACCTCTGCGACATCGCGGAGGCGGACCGGCGCACCTGCGTGGCCAGCAATGATCAGGGGTTGATATTCGTAGGCTTTGAAGAGCTGATCTGTGTCGGTGATGGTCCAGGAATGGGTGGAATCCGCGACTGTGCCTTTTGCAAGGTTGGCATTGGCGGCTTGCAGGCCTCTGCGAACGGTTTCCAGGCTGATGCTATAGCTGTTGACGAGATCGGGATTGACGGTAACACGAACTGCGGGACGCGAACTGCCCCAACTGAAAACCTGGCCCACGCCTTCTACCTGGGCAAGTTTCTGGGCGAGGATGGAGTCAGCGGCGTCATAAATCTGCGCCGGCGGAATGTTGGTGGATGTTAACGACAACAAGATGATCGGAGCGTCGGCCGGATTGACTTTGCGGTAGCCGGGCTGACCGGGAAGGTCGGCGGGAAGTTGCGTGCGAGCGGCATTGATGGCGGCCTGAACGTCACGG
>QHYO01000085.1 GCA_003224135.1 Acidobacteriota bacterium
ATATCCGAAAGATATTGATTGAGGAAAACGGCGAGTTCCTGAGCGTCGAGTTTTTCCGAAATGGTGGTGAAGCCGCGGATATGACTGAACATCACGGTGATTTCCGTCTTGCGTGGTTCGACCAGCTCAGGATTGAGGAGCAAGCGGCGAACGACCTCGGGACTGAGGTATTGGCCGAAGGCCGTGCGTACGCGCCGTTTTTCCTTTTCTTCGATGAGGGCGCGGTAGAGAGAAACAAGCAGGACATTGGCAGTAATTGTGAGTGCCGGAATTGTGAAGTTCAGCCACGAGCCTTGTAAGAATGCGAAATAGTCGACCGCAACCAAAACCGCGAGCATCACGATGCCGAATCCCATCCACCGGGGAGACACGAGAGCCATCCAGATGCCCAGCGGAACGCCGAAGAAGAGGATGAGCGCTAAATCCCACAGTGATTGCTTCGCGCCACGCAACAAGAAATTTTGATGGAGGATATTGTCAATCACGTTGGCATGAATCTCGACACCCGGGTAATCGAGTCCTCCAAATGGCGTGGTTCGCAGATCACCGATGCCGGTTGCGGTGGCACCAACGAGGACAATCTTTCCAGAAAACGCACCGGCAGGCGCTTTGTGTTCGATGACGTCGGCCATCGAATAGTGCGGATAGGTATAGCTGGGGCCGTGATAGTTGATGTAGACACGGCCGAGGTCGTCAGTACGGACTTGCGCCTTGTCGCCAAAAACGATTCGGTAGGCACCCACCGGACCAAATTCCAGTGCCACTTGATCGTTCGGAAGGCTCAGGAACGAGCGGACGGTCTGCGCGTCGAGTGAGGCGTAGATGTCCCAGTCGGCCAGATCTTTTGAACGGCCATACGGAATGATGAGATTGGAGCGGCGAACGACTCCATCGACATCGGGATAGACGTTGAAGAACCCCGTGGACGAAGTCTCCTCGCTCAGCGCGCTCGTCAATATGGAAAGATTTGCTTCAGTGCCCTGCGGCAGCAGACGGTCTGGACTGAATTTCTGAACTAACGCGATGCGGTCCTGCTTGCCTGTAGCTGGATTAAGCGGACGAACACTGGGGAATGAATAGAAGGCAATTTCGCTTGCATACTCATCCAGGGTTTTTGGGTCGAGACCGCGAAGGTCGGCTTCGGTATGGAGAAAGAAATTGCCAAGAACGACGGTGCCAAAGTTCTGAATCGATTTTGCAAACTGTTTGTCGGCATCGTAAACGGCGATGGTTTTTTGGAGTTCGGCCATGAGACGAGGATCAACAGGTTCGCCGCGCTTCTGGCGGGCTTCAAAATCCGCCCACAAGGTTAGCAGTGGCGCTGACGATTGGTCCGGTTTGCTAAACGTGATGTCAAAGGCCGCGACCTTGGCTTTGCCTTGGTGCAAAGCATCAAGCAGATGCGCGAAATGGACGCGCGAGAAGGGCCACTTGCCGAGAACTTCTTGCGAGCGTTGATCGATGTCCACGATGACGATGCGCGGATCAACTGGCGTAGCGCTGGGTGAACGATACCG
>QHYO01000526.1 GCA_003224135.1 Acidobacteriota bacterium
CGCTACTACGATCTGGAACGCCTCTGGCGCAACGTTCCCCGCTACGATATTCCCGATTCGCCGGACGTCGTTCTTTCTGGACACGATGCTTCACGGCTGCGCGCTTCCGGCGATCACTCCTGACTTCGCCATGCCGCCCGAAAATTCTGCTGACGCTTCCGGCCCCGCAGCAAAAATCACTATCACGCGCGATTCGCCGGACGACGTCCAAACACGGCAGATCGAGATTTATCTCGATGGCCAGCACAAAGGCGAACTCCTGTTTGGCGATGCGCTCACATTTCCCGTCGCGCCAGGTCGTCACACACTCCGAGTCGACAACACGTGGAATCACAAAGATCTCGAACTCGATGTGAGCGCCGGCAACGATCTCCGTTTCCTTACCAAGAGCAAGGCTGGCCAGTTTTCAAGATTTCTCCTGATTGCCTTCGGTGCCGGCCCCATCTATGTCTCCATCGAACCGGCGCCGCCGCGTGCTGCTTCCTAAAGTCACTATCGAGGCGCAAGAAAGCTGCGTGTATCCGTGGGTTGCGCAGACCGTGAAGCACGGCGAGAACCAGGAGCGGCTCTTCATCCGTTGCGTAAGCAATCGGACGGTCCCGCACAGCGTGAAATCGCATTGTTCGCGACGTCAAATCGGAGCGAACGTGGCGAGTTGAGAGGACCAAACTAGCGCGCGAATCGCATCATGGGTTTTCCCAATCACGCGGTCGGCGGCTTCAGGACCATCTCTTGCGATGAGTTCCCAAATTTCGTGTAGGCTTGCGAGCGCTTCGGGATGAAGAGCAAATCCCTTCACAAATACCAGCGGTTTTGATTCGTTTTTCTCAACTGGACAAATGCCTGCTCGCCCCTCGACAGGCAGTACGCGGCGGCTCTTTTTTTCATGTGGCAGTCAGGGTGGCACCGGAACGAATCATTTCAAGAGCCCCTTGATTCGATTGCCGATCACCTCACGCGCGGTTTTCTCAGAAACGAGGCGATTCAGCAGTCCCAAGTCAACCTCCAGCGTAAGATCGTCGTCAGTGACTTCGACAGTTCCCTTGATAGGTGTGCTCAGTAAACCCATTTTCGCGGTTAGCGCGAAGCTGAGGACTGATCCTTGCCAGCTTTTCTTTTCCACAACGAGTCGCACCGGGAGTCCCGTGGCTCCTTGAAACATTTCGTTGAATGAGCGATCAACGGATTCGATCACCTCTGCCTTTGCGCGATCGTGTGAAATTGTGATTCGCATGTCTTGGCTCGCGCGATGGCTCTACAATCGGCGAAATACAACCTAACAGCGCTCATTCAAACATATCAGGGCTTGGGCGAGGGAGATAGTTTCTGCTGCGAGCAGCAATCGCGTTCCTTGTCCCTTAGCGCAATTGAACTGAATACAGCGCTCTTTTCGCTTCGCTCTTCCCGCTACAATTTGTTTATGTCTGAGCGTCTCCCGTGGATTGCCGCTGATCCCGGCTCGCAGCGCTTGCTCGCGCTCGCCGAAAAAGTTGCGCCTGCGCCGACGACCCTCCTCATCACCGGCGAATCCGGCTCCGGCAAAGATCACTTCGCGAGGCTGGTTCACGAACTGAGTCCGCGGCGCGACGCGCCATTCCTAAAAATTGATTGTACTTCGCTTCCTCCACATCTTATCGAGAGCGAACTCTTCGGCCACGAACGCGGTGCATTCACTGGTGCGGTGGATCGAAAACTCGGACGCCTCGAGCTTGGCGGCAAGGGGACCATTGTTCTCGACGAGATCGCCGCCCTCTCGCCCGAGGCACAAGGCAAGCTTTTGCGCGTTTTGCAGGAGCGCACATTTGAGCGCCTTGGCGGCACCGAAATGCTTCGCATTGAAGCCCGCTTGATTGCTCTCACCAACACCGACCTCAATGCCGCCGTAGCGGCTGGCCACTTTCGCGAGGATTTGTTCTTCCGCCTGAGCGTGCTTCCCATCATTGTTTCGCCGCTGCGCGAACGCCGCGCCGATATCATTCCCGCTGCGGAGCATTTCCTCTCCGTCCTCGCGCCGATTCACAATCGAGGCGCGCTCCAATTTTCTGAACCCGCTCGCCGCGTCCTCGCGGCCTACAGCTGGCCCGGCAACCTTCGCGAACTCCGCAATGCCATTGAGCGCGCTGTCGTTTTCTCAACAGCTAGCGAAATTCTGCCGGAAGATCTCCCTGATAACATTCGTGCGGCCGCTGGAGGTGCCGCTCTCATAGTCGGGCTCCGTTCGCTCGAAAATCTCGAACGTGAAGCCATTGCGCAAACTCTGGAAGCCACCCGCTACCACATTACGAAGTCCGCCGAGATCCTCGGCATCAGCCGCAAAACGCTGCTTGAAAAGCGTAAAAAATACGGCATGCAATAAAGTCGAAAGTCGAAGTCGAAAGCCCTTTCTCTGCCAGCTCCGTTTTCGCTTTGAACTTTAAACTGTGAACTTTAGACTCTCTTTTCTATGCGCCTCCGTCTCATCCTGCTCGGAAAGACACGCCGCCCCGAACTTCGTGCGGTTTTCGACGACTATATAAAGCGCATAAGCCGTTCATCTCCGGTCGACGTGAAGGAAGTCCGCGACACGCACGCCGCCCTGAAGCTCCTCGACGCCGACCGCGCCGCAACCGCGCTGCTTCTCGACGCTGGTGGCAAGCCGCTTGATTCCGACGCGCTCGCCCGCTGGCTTGCCGAGCAGCGCGACCGTGGCACTCGCGAAATTATCTTCGTCTGTGGAGATGCCGACGGATTCCCCGAATCTCTGCGCAAACGCGTTACGCAGAAGCTTTCCCTCAGTCCCATGACGTACTCGCACGAGCTTGCCCGGGTCATGCTTGCTGAACAGCTTTATCGCGCGTTCGCAATTCTTTCCGGCAGCCCCTACCCGAAATGAGCCGCGTAGTGTAGAACCTATTTATGCCACTCAAAATTATTCCAGATGAAGACAAGCCTTCCGTCGCCATCGAAATTCCACTTGAAAAGCCGCTTCCCGACTACGACCTCGAGGATCCTGAGAAACCGACGCCCCGCGAAGTGGACGGCATCCTCGTCTCTCAGGGCTTCCGAGACCTCGTGGACGATGCGCGCGGCGTGCTCCTTGAAATCCTTTGCGAGCACCACAAGAGCATTGCAGAAGAATCTTCCGCCTTGACCGACCTTGACCTTTCGCCTGAAGCACCGCAGGCCATGGAAATCATGCAG
>QHYO01000530.1 GCA_003224135.1 Acidobacteriota bacterium
TTACATCGATCTCCGGCAGTACGCTGAACGCATCGAACCGCACTGAGTTTGTGATGTTGTACACGCTCCAGTTAAACGCCAGCTTCTGCCGCTCAGTGAAGTTCCAACTCTTGGTGAGCGACATGTCGATCCCGAAGTATCCGGGACCGCGAAGGTTGTTGCGCTGTCCGACCTCGCCCGGGAACGGGAAGTCAAACGCAGAAATAGCGGCGCCCGGGTTCTGGAACATGTTCACGTCGCCGTCGGCGTCCGTGAAAGTGCCGGTCTTCGGTTTCGGTCCAACGAGATTCGCAAACCCGTTCAACTCCCAGTTGGTTGGAAATACCAAGCCGTTCTGTACTCCAAACGGCAATCCGCTGGTCCATTTCGCGAGACCCGACCAACTCCATCCGCCGAGAATCGCGTCAACGCCGCGGTTCCAGCCACTTCCCCACTTCTGATGGCGTCCAAAGGGAACTTCATAAACCCAGTTGGTATTGATCTGGTGCGTCATATCGTAGTCCGATACCGCGCGAAACAGCCCCGGATCGAATGGATTGTAGATTTCGCCGGTGCCAAAGAAGCTTCCTTCAAATAACGAAACTCGCTCGGCATCCGAGCCCATATCGATCGATTTCGAATATGTATAGTTGAAATCCCATGTCAAGCCGTGCGTCGCGCGATGCCGCAACATGAGCTGCAACGCGTTGTAATTGCTGCGTCCGGAGGAAGTCCAGCTGTAAAGTGATGCGTCCTGCGCCTGGAAAAAGGAGAATCGACCGTTCTTGGGGAAGTAAGACACCGGATTTCCGTTGGAATCCGTCAGGCTCGCATCGGGAATACCCGAAATGTCCCACACCGAGAGCGGAGTGGTTTCGTTCGTACTGCCGACACAAAACAGGTCATACACCGCGACGATTGGGTTGGTGGTCGAATTAATCAGCTGGCCAGGATTCCGGCAGCCGGCTTGCGTCGCACCCAGTCCAACTCCCAACTGATAGGCTCCGCCCGCCTGCAGAGGTTGAAGCATGTCGGTCCAATACTGCTGCACGTTGGCGGGAAGGCTGGCAGGATTGAAATTGTTGGTGGTAACGCCCTGCCGGTAGATTTTCGCCAAGGCAGTCACAGCTTGAAAATATCCGATGCCGCTCTTCGGATCGAAAAGATTCAGTGGTTGCGCCAAATCTTTTTCTTGCAGCAAACGACGGCCCAGTCTGCCGACGTAAGCTGCTTCAAATGTGAAGCCGCCTTTGAGTTCGCGGGTAACCGAGAAATCGAACCCGTACGAATAAGGCGTCTTCATCTTGTCGTCCAGACCCCAATAGATCGCGAAACCTCCGGAATTGGGATCGGATGGCGGCGTCGACGGGAACCCCGGCGTCGGCGGTGGCACAATCATTGCAGGCGGCAAATCATGCAAACCGGTGTATCGAGGCGCGGTGTCGAGATCCACGAATCCTGGGGGAAACGTGCTCGTGGAAATAAAACCAAACGAACCTTGCCGGTCGTAGGTGTTGATGGTTCCCTGCCCAAAGTGGTCGTAGTAAACTCCGGCGCCCCAACGAATGGAAGTTTTGCCAGGACCGCCAAACAAACTGCCGAGCAAACCATCTTTGTAGCCGGGCGAGTACGCCATAGAAATGCGTGGAGCAATATTCTTGTAGTCCCAAGCCCAATATCCGGGCTTGCCATTTGCCGGACCGGAAAGGTCCATAGTGAAAGTCGGATTGAAGCTTATGCCTTGAACCATGTCCTTCATGCGGGTATTAAAGAAATCGTGCAGGCTAATGCTCGGATTCACCTGGTTGCCGTCTGTTTCGTAGGGTGGCTGCAGCAAGGAATAGCGCAGTCCATACGTAAACGTCAGGTTCGGCTTGATGCGCCAGGCGTCTTGCGCGTAAAACTCCAGCTCATTATCGCGAAAGTGCCGTCCGACGAATGATCCCGGCGTTTGGAATTGTCCATTCTTGTTTTGTACGTAGGTTGTGTCGAGTTCGCTGACCGATCCGACCAATGCCATCGCGGCAAAGTCATAGGAATTGGCGAAAGTGTCATCGACACTTGGAAACCCGTTTGAACCTGGATCGAGCGTCCCGCCCTGATTGGCGATGCCGCCCGCGGGCAAGAACGCGCTGTTGGTCAGGCCTTCGCTGAACGAGTTGTTATTCGAGTTACGAAAATTTGTCACGAACCGGTAATTTCCGCCAAACTGCAGAGTATGTTTTCCGCGAGTCCAGCTGAAATCGTCCGTGATGTTGTGCACAGGCACAATGACGCTCGTCGTCCGCGTGCGCGCCACTGGCGTATCCAGTCCACGCAGTCGCACGAACGGGTCGGTTGACGCCCCATTCTGCCCAATGCCCTGGCGGATGAATCCATAGTGGATGCTGTTCACTTTCGTCGGGCTAATGATCCACGTGTATCCGCCGAGAACGCCCTTGGAGTTATTCGTGTCCACTTCTTTCGGCGGCTGTTCCGGAAACCATTCTCCCAGGGATCTGTTGTCGTTTTGCAGTCCAAGGCGCGCAAAAATGCGCTGCGTGCCGCTCTGCGTGATGTTGTAGTCAAACTTCGCTACATAAGTGTCAAGCTTGTTCGGCGCGGGAGAAGAGAATGTAAATCCCTGATAATTCACGCCATCGCTGTTCGCACCCTGATTGGTGTTCGGCACGGGATACTGGTTCAAGGTATTGATCACATTCGGATTCACGCCCGGTCCCCACGGACAGACACCGTTGGCCGCACAATTCGGATCCATGCTCGCAATTTCCGGCGCTCCCAGCGCTCGGAATCCCGAAGGGACATTCACGCCGAAGGTCTGTGGATTGAATTGCGCATCCACTCCTTGTACTTGCTGTGTGCCACCGGGACACTGAGCCGTGTCAGCGCACTGGTACATGAGAATGCCTTCGCGAAGCGTCTGGCTGGGCACCTGGCGAAGCTGCTGCGAATTCTCATGGGTGCGTTGACCTTCATAGGCCAGAAAAAAGAACAGACGATCTTTCTTGACGGGACCGCCGAAACTGCCGCCAAACGTATTCCGCAAAAGATGAGCCGGCTTGTTTGGCTCACCGGCAGTCAATTCCGCGTGCTTGTTGAAATAATCGTTGGCAACGGTGTTTGTCGGGCGGTTGTACTCGTACGCCGTGCCGTGAAAATCATTCGTTCCGCTTTTTGTCTGCAGCTGAACCTGTGCCCCGGAGGAACGTCCGACGTCGGCGCCAGAGTTTGTCGTAGTGACTCTGAACTCTTCGATGGAGTCCAAAGTGGTACGCAAGGCGCCTTGAAACGCTGTGCCCAGCGTCTGATCATTGTTGTCGATTCCGTCCAAGGTAAGGTTCGTCTGGTCGCTGCGGCCGCCGTTCACGGAACCGCCGCGGCTGTCGCCGGTGAGGTCGACCTGATCGCGGTCTGCGACGGTGACCACTCCCGGTTGCAAGCTCAGGATCGCAGCCGGATCGCGGCCCTCAAATGGCAGCGCCGAAATTTGTGCCTGATTGAACGCGTTTCCAATCGTCGCATCGGTCGTATTGATCGTCTGCGACGTGCTGATCACTTCCACTGTCGTAGCGACACCCGCCAATTGCATTGTGAAATTGTTCGTCGCCGGAGTTGCCACCAGCAGTTGCAGATTGGTTTGTTTGTATGTTGCGAAGCCGGGCGCTTCCACTGTAAGCGAGTAGGTCGCCGGCCGAACTTCCAAGAATTGATACGCGCCGTCTTTGTCCGTCTGCGTTGTGAGCGTAACGCCAATGTCCGAACTCGTGAGCGTAAGCGTCGCATTCGGTACGGACGCTCCCCTCTGATCCGTGATCACGCCACGCACTGAAGTCGTGCCGCTCTGCCCGAACATGCTTGCTGCCACCAACAGAATGCTCATGCACGCAAGAGCATGCCTTCTTACAATGCCCAGCCACTCCATGGAACCTCCCTCCCCGCACACACGCGGGGTATCAACCTGCAGGATTTTTTTGGGCATTTGACTCGGCAGGCAAACAACCACTTAAAAGGCTATAAGTGGCAAAGGAACAGTTGCACGAGGACCGCTCCGGACAGCCTACCCCACCAAAACATTACCCTAAATTCTTTTTACATGATTTTCTCCCAGGCCAATTTGGCAGCAGGATCGATTTTTCTCGGCATGTCAACGATTCGAGACATTTTGCATCAGAGAAAAAATCATTGATCGTGCTTTTGGATGTGGTGGGTCTTACCGTGTTTCGACGAAAGAAATGGAAACGCCGCCAAGCCTCTGTGCAGCTCGGCGCCATTTCAGGTTTAGACGAACTTTTTTAAAATTCGTAGCGCAGCGCGAACTGCATGACACGAGGATTCGTCAACAATCCCGTGTACAACCCAAAAGCTTGGCCGGAATCGATGTTCAGGTTCGCGCTCTGGACGTCGAATCGGTGCAGGTTAGGAACGTTGAAGACCTCCCAGCGGAGTTGCAAGCTGTGTGATTCCTTCCACGGCATAATCCAGCGCTTTGACAATCCGAGATCCAGCCCGGCAAAGCCTTGACCTCGGATCTGGTTTCTGCCGCCGCTTTCACCCGGAAACGCGTGCCGGAAGGCCCCGATGCCGGTGCTGCCCTGAGGATCTTTGAAAAGGCTAATGGTGCCGTCCGCCGGATTCACGGTTGTTCCCGCAGCGAAGGGGCTGATTTGCACTGCGCCCCCGCCCAATTGCCAGTTCGTCGGCCAAGTTCCGCCATTAAGCACACTCGCGGGGAAACCACTGGTCCAACGGGCTAGGCCCGCAAGTTGCCAGCCCCCAATCAACGCGTCCAGGCCTTTGCTCGTGTCGTGTCCTAAGGCGCGGCCACGGCCAAACGGCAGTTCAATCACCCAGTTCGCATTGATTTGGTGTGGTAGATCGAAATCGGAAACCGCGCGGCGCGCATTCGGATCCCAGGAATTGATGACCTGGCCACCCAAACCGCCCCACTCCGTGACGCGCTCCGCATCGGACATAATGTCAATTGATTTTGAATATGTGTAGTTGAGGTCAAATTGTAATCCACGAGCCATGCGCTTGTGCAAGGTCACCTGCAACGCGTTGTAATTGGCCCTCCCCCTTGACCGCCACGCGTATAGCGATTTGAATTGCTTGTTGAAGAAAGCAGCGGGGCCCAGTTTGGTCGGATAGTAGTTGAGGACATTCCCCGAACTGTCCGTGGCCACGCCCGCGATACCCGGGTTTCCGGAGAAATCGGAACCAACCTGATCGATCTGCCACAGTGGAGTGGTCTCATTGAAAACATTGCAGCTGTATAGGTCATAAACGGCTTGGAGCGGGCTTAGCGTCGATCCACCACTGCACGCGAGAGAATACGCATCGCCCGGCGCAAGCGGCGCCATCAAATTCTGCCAATATGCCGAAGTTGACCCGACCAGACCGGGCGTGATCGCGGACGTTGGCGTTCCTGCGGCACCTAACTCGGACAGGCGTCGTGCAGCTTGAAAATAATTGACGCCCGAAGTCTTGTCGGTAAGGTTGAGAGGCATCGCCAGGTCTTCCTGGACCAAAAGCCGGTGGGAGTAGCGCCCAACGTAGGAAACTTCAAGGCTAAAGCCTTTGGCAAATTCGCGGCCCAGCGAAAAATCAACCGTGTACGAGTACGGAGTCCTGATGGAGCTGTCCAAGCCCCAATTGATTGCCAGCCCCCCTTCCTGGTTCGGTGGCGTGAACGGGAAACCTCCTGGCGGGGCGGTTGGGAAAAGGGGGCTTGACGTCGGTAGGTCGTTTAAGCCGGTCACCCGGGGCGCCGTCGCCACCGAAGGCGCAGTCGTGTTTGTCAATTGAGTGGATAATCCGAACGAGCCAAATTGGTCGAATGTGCTCAGCAGACCGGCTCCCACGCGGTCGTACACAATGCCAAAACCTCCTCGAAGGGAAGTCTTGCTGCTATTTCCAAAGAGTGCACCCAGCAGGCCCGAGGAAGCATTCGGCGAATACGCAAACGCGACTCGCGGACCAAAATTTTTGTAGTCCCATTTGTAAAAACCATCTCTGCCGTTTGCCGGCCCTGCCAGATCCATGGTGATGACCGGATCCTGATTCGACCCGATCTCATTTGCCATATTGTTCGCTCGCTGCAAAAACCAATCTCCTAATCCTACATTCGGAGCCACCTGCGTTCCCGTCGTCTCCCAAGGTGGCGAGAAGAGCGAATACCGCAGGCCCAAGGTCAACGTTAAATTTGGCTTTGCTTTGAAGACATCCTGAACGTAGAACTCATATTCATTTGCTGCCCAGTGACGCTTCACTGGCGAATTCAGCGGCAGCGCATTCCCCTGTTTTTCATAGTTATAAGTGGCATCGAGTTCACTGAGGATGCCCATCAGCGCCATCGTGGGATAGTCATAAGAATTGGTGAAGCCATCAGCTACAGCCGGAAAACCGTTAGAGCCCGGATCCAAGGGGCTCGCCTTGTTGGCCAAGCCGGCGGTGTCCAGTCCCGAAGAATTCGTGACAGCAGAGCTGAAAGAGCTCAGGAAATTCTCTCTCGGATTGCGGATGAAACGCAGATTGGTTCCGAACTGAAGCGTGTGGCGACCCCGAATCCATGACAGGTCATCCACGAGATTGTGCACTGGCGTCTGGTAATTAAAGCTCCGCGTAACGGCTAGCGAGGAGTTTGCCGGCGTACTGTTATCGTTTAGCCCGCGGAAATAGATGAATGATTGAGTATCGTTATTTCCTAAAACGCCGATGCTCTGGCGGGTGTATCCCCAACGGAAATTGTTCAACAGATTTTGACGAATGGTGGCGGTGTAGCCGACTGTGAATCCCTTACTGTAATCGACATTTGATTTGAGCGGACTCTGGCTGAGAAAATACGGCGAGGTGGCATGAACGTCATTGCGAAGCGCGCCCCGCCAGAACAGCGTGTGGTTGCCATTGGCAGTCAACTTGTAATCGAGTCTTGCGATATACCAGTTAGCCGTGGTTGGAATCGGACCGCGGAAACGATACCCGACAAAATTATGTTGGTCGCCGAGAGTCAGGTCTGTAGGTTCCGGAAAACCATTGAAGTAGCTCAGCATCACCTGATTCGGACCGATGTGCAGCGGGTCCATTGCAGTCAGATTCGCAGGAGTGAGCGCCGTGTATCCCGCGGGCGTCGAAAAACTCGTACCGGGAATTGCTCCCCCAGGGCATTGCGTCGGGTCGGCGCACTGATAAATCACGATCCCCTGCCGTAACGTGTCGCTCGGAACGATTCTCTGTTCAGAAGCCTCTTCCGCCTGCCGGTACCCTTCATAATTCGCGAAGAAAAATAGACGGTCCTTCCAAATCGGACCGCCGACCGACGCCCCGAATATGTTTCGAATCTGCTTTGGAGCAACGTTGGGCTCGCCACTTTGAAGTTCGCTGCTTTTCACAAAATAGTCATTGGCACTGGTTAGGGTATTGCGATGGTATTCATACAGTGAACCGTGGAAATTGTTGGTGCCACTCTTCGTCACGAGCGAAACCTGCGCGCCCGATGAACGGCCCTGGTCCGCATTGTAGCTGGAGGTCGTCACTCTGAATTCCTGCACTGAATCCACGGAAACTGGCAGCACCGAAGTGAATGCGTTGCCGTTCACCTGATCGTTCACGTCCACGCCGTCGAGCGTCAAGTTGCTCTGGTCGCTGCGCGCACCGTTCACCGCTCCGCTGCGGGTGTCCACATCCCTGTTGATATCGCTTCGATTGCCGGTGTAAACGACTCCGGCCTGCAACGTCAGAAGCTCGGGAACGCTCCTTCCTTCGAGAGGTAATTGCCTGATCTGGTTCTCATTGAACGCCGTTCCAAGTGACGCATCCGTGGTATTCAGAGCCTCCACCAAAGCGGAGACTTCTACTGTTTGCGTCGATAACCCTAACTGGAGGGTTACCGTTTGCGTCGCAGGCGTATTAACCAGCAATTGAACGTTGCTCAGCTCATATTTCTGAAAATCTTCCTTCTCCACCCTCAGCGAGTACGCGCCAGGAGCCAGTCCAGGGAATTCGTACGCACCCGTCTCCCCGCTAAGCACGGTGCGTTCAAAACCCTGTTGTGAATTCGAGAGCGTGACTTTCGCGCCGACGATCGCTGCGCCGCTCTTGTCCAAAATGGTGCCGCGAAGCGACGTGGTGCCAGTCTGTGCAACCGCCGCGTTACTACCAAACAAGCACACCACCAACAATGCGATAGAAACGCCAAAGAGACCTTTAGTATGCCGCTGCATGAACTGCTCCTTTTCCGCACCCGACTTCGTTGTGGTTTGTGGCTTACTTTTCTGCGAATTGGACACACACGCTGTGGCTAAATCCGGCTGTTGGGGGGAGTTCTCGACGCGCGACCTCGCGTACTCCGCTCGTACACCACAGGAGCCAATCATTCTATTGGGGTTTTAGGACGAGGCGATGCCAAGTGTCAACATAAGTTCGTCGAATTTATAGTTTACAAATATCAATTTTCGGCTTGAGCGGCGCCGTACACTGGCGTCAGTTCAAAAGCGATTCTTTCCTCCGCAATAGGAAGGCCCTGTCGGAGGTCGATCTCCGGCAGGGCCTTCGATTCCTTGCTTATTCCCCGCCAGATGGCCAGGAGGCCTGCTTCACAAAAACCTAGAACGAGTACCGGGCGCCGATCTGAAACACACGGGGCTGACCCTGGATTTGGATTAAGTTGGACCAACCGGATGGCGGGTTGAGTCCGCGCAGCGCGGGATCGCGTGCAACGCCGATTCCAGTACGGCTGATATCAACCAGTCCGAACCG
>QHYO01000532.1 GCA_003224135.1 Acidobacteriota bacterium
ACGCTGGGCTCGACGTTGCCGAAATGCCCGACAACAAAGTGGTCTGTGGATGCATGGGCGTGACCAAGGGCACTCTCATCGAGGCCATCCATCAAAAAGGAGTCAACACTCTCGCGCAATTAAAGGAGTGCACTCGCGCCTCGACCGGTTGCGGTAGTTGTACAGAACATTGTCAGCAATTGCTCAAAGCTGTCGTGCCGGAATTTCAGGAGGAGTCAGAGAAAGTTTTGTGCAAATGCATTCCGTTCGCTGAGGATAAATTGCGCGATATCGTGCGCAGCCAGCGTCTCCGCTCCGTGCAAGAGGTGCTGGATATTTACGGCAACGGCCACGGCTGCGAAATCTGCAAGCCCGCGCTGAGCTACATGATGGACATGTTGTGGTGCGGCGATCACGACGAAGACCGATCGGCGCGCTTCATCAACGACCGCGTGCACGCCAACATTCAGAAAGATGGAACATTTTCGGTGGTTCCGCGCATGCGGGGCGGTGTCACCTCGGCGAAAGAGCTGCGCCGCATCGCGGACGTCGCCGAAAAATACAACGTGCCGATGGTGAAAGTTACCGGAAGTCAGCGCATCGATCTCCTCGGCGTCCAGAAATCTGACCTGCCAAGAATTTGGGCCGATCTCGGCATGCCGTCGGGCCAGGCGTACACAAAGGGCGTGCGCATGGTGAAGACGTGTGTCGGAACGGACTTCTGCCGCTTCGGCGTACAGGATTCCACGCGCGCTGGCATTGAACTCGAACGACGGCTCGAGCATCTCTACACGCCCCACAAAGTAAAAATGGGCGCTGTGGGCTGCCCGCGAAATTGCGCGGAGGCGACGGTGAAGGACATTGGGCTCATCGGCCAAGACGGCACATGGCAAGTCGTGGTTGGAGGTGCCGCGGGAAAGAAAGTCCGCAAGGCCGATCTGCTTATCACCGTCGAGTCCATGGAAGAAGCGCTCCAGGCTGCAACGCTCTTCTTTCAGTACTACCGCGAAAATGCCAACTATCTAGAACGAACTTACGATTTCGTGGAGCGCGTCACAATCGAAAAAGTGCGGCGGGACACCGTGTACGCAGCGCTGGGTGTGCAACAAGGCTTGCGCGAACGGCTTCGCAAATCGAAACGCCTAGCTCGCGACGCCTGGCTCGAAGGTGACGAGCCGCGGCATCCCACGCAATTCGTACAGATCGAACCACTGGAGAAGGTGTACCGATGAGCGAAACGAAAGCTTGGGTACGCATCACTGCTGTCGAAAACATTCCGTTACGCGAAGGTAGGTCCGTCGAAGTCGGCTGCCACGACCTTGCGATTTTCAATTTAGGCAATCGATTTCTTGCCGTGGAAAATCGCTGTCCGCACCGCGGCGGCCCGCTTGCTGACGGTATCGTCTCTGGCAGCACCGTGGTCTGCCCTTTGCATGCTTGGAAAATTGACCTCATGACCGGCAGCGTCACGAACCGCCCGGAAAATCTGCAATGTGTAAGAACTTTCCAGACACGCGTGGAAGATGGCGTAGTTCTCGTCGAGCTCCGTCTCGCCAATTCCGCAATGGAAGGTTCGCAGTCCGCTTGCTTGGCTTCGATCTCAAAAGATTCATCTCTCAATCATTCGGTTTTAGGGGAGGCATAGAAATGAACGCCAAAAACTTCTTAAAGTCCGGCCACCTTCCGACCTTAATCGCGGCGTTTCTCTATTTTGATGTGAGCTTCATGGTTTGGGTGCTGCTTGGCCCCTTGGCGCCTTTCCTTGGTGAACAACTCCATCTCACGGCTACACAAAAAGGATTACTCACGGCGATTCCTCTGCTTGGCGGCTCACTTTTTCGTCCGGCTCTCGGGGTTCTTGGTGATCGTCTCGGTGGCAGGCGGACGGGTTTGCTTGGTCTGTTGCTGACGCTTATTCCTCTCCTTCTCGGCTGGCGCTTCGCACACACTCCCGGACAATTTTATTTTCTAGGTCTTTTGCTTGGAATCGGTGGTGCAAGTTTTGCCGTCGCCCTGCCTCTTGCCGGTCGTTGGTATCCGCCCGAATATCAAGGACTCGTCATGGGAATTGCCGGTGCCGGCAATTCCGGCACTTTGATTGCGACGCTATTCGCTCCTCGCCTCGCGCAAAAATTTGGTTATCACAACACTCTTGCGCTTGCCATGCTCCCGGTGTTGCTGATTATTCTCCTCTTCGCACTGCTTGCGAAAGACAGCCCCAGACAGGGAAGTTCACCGGCGTGGCGCAATTTCGCTTCCGTCTTGCGCGAAACCGACACCGCTTGGTTCTGCTTTTTCTATTGTTTCACGTTCGGCGGTTTCGTCGGACTTGCCAGCTTCCTCACCGTTTTCTTTCACGACCAGTATGGTTTGGCGAAAGTCCGTGCGGGCGACTTCACCACGATTGTAGTTCTGGCCGGAAGTTTTCTGCGTCCAGTGGGTGGCTTCCTCTCGGACAAAATCGGAGGTTATCGCCTACTCCTTGGGCTTCTCACCACACTATCACTGTGTCTTTTTGTCGTCGGCACGCTGCCTCCTTTGACTCTTGAAGTTGTGCTCTTGTTCTTGACTATGGGCATGCTCGGCATGGGAAATGGCGCAGTTTTTCAATTGGTTCCCCAGCGTTTCCCAGAACGCATTGGAATTCTCACAGGTTTAGTTGGTGCAGCCGGCGGATTCGGCGGATTCCTTCTCCCGTCGCTTCTCGGGGCAATCAAAGATCGTACTGGCCAATATTCGTGGGGCGTCTACCTGATCGCGGCGGCGTTCCTGGTTGCTGCGTGTGCGCTTCTGTACGTCGGAGCGCAGTGGCATAGCAAATGGCACGAAGCTAGTGTCGAGCGCGCCGGCATTTTTTCTTATCGGAAAGCTTTTCGAACTCCCGCCCAAGAGATTGCTGAATGAGGAAAAATTATGAATTGCTCCCATCGATCGATTCTTGGAATTTCATTGCTTGTGGTCGTAATGCCCACTTTTGCCCAGCAACCTGGGCCCGCGGGGAGTAAAACCCAGGTCCGCAAGGAAAGCGGTGATGGGTTTCAATGGGCGATTCAGAACGCGAGCGACGAAGCGATGCGCGTGGCGGTCTCTACTGACTCGAACAAGGCTGCAGCGACTTCCCCATCAGGTGCACAACCTCCGCCGCATTCCGCCCAGCCGCACAAATTGGGACCACTCACGGTTTCAGTGAACTGGCGCTTTCGGACGGAGGCATGGGATTGGTTTCAACCCGCAACGGGACAGAACGCGTACGCGTTCGAACACTCGCTCTTGCGAATCGGTCTCGGCCAAAAGAGCGAAAACTTGGAATGGTTTTTAGAAGGAGCG
>QHYO01000531.1 GCA_003224135.1 Acidobacteriota bacterium
ATTTGCCAGCAACATGCGGCCGTTCGCGCGCAACTCGTTTCGTTTCGCATGGCCGCCAAAATCGTCGTGATTGTCGAGAATCAGAATTCGCGCGTTCGGATTTTTCGCGCGCCAGAAGTACGCAGCAGCGAGCCCACTGATGCCGCCGCCCACGATCACCAGATCGTAGATTTCCTTGGTGTCGAGCGCCGGGGCATTTTTTGGAGGAAATTTGCCGTCTCGCACACCGTGCGCTGCTTCGAACGAGCCCTCGTGGCTCCCGCGCAGTCCTGTCAGTTCAGGCGGGTAGTATCCATGTTGATCCTGAGCGGCAGTTGACGAAGTCAGCGCTTCCCAGTCAAGGCCCGGGAGCAGGGAACCCGCCATCGCTCCGCCGGTTCCTGCGGCGACTCCATTCAAAAAGTCGCGACGCGTGATGTTCCTATCCATCCCTAGCTTCCGGTCTTCCCGTTCACTCATTTCGGGGCTCCTGCATCTTTCTCCGGCGCTCAGCTATTTTTTCGGCGCAGCGGAATAGTGGAGAAATACTACCTTCCATTCGCCATTCCGTTTGAAGAGTACGTCAGATTCCTGGTTGTCCTCGTCGGTGACTTTTCCATCCTTCAGCTTTGTGCGTACATGCAGCAGGTAACTTGCCACTGCTGTATCTTTGCTCGGACCGGACTGAATGTGCATGTCGGAAATCTCGACCTTTTGAACGCGGTTCCCTTCTCCGATGTATGCCGTCCAGTCCCTTTGATAGCCGGCAAGATCGGTCCGCCCTTCTGGCAGGAACTGGGAAAAATCAGTCGCGTAAAACGAAAAGTACTTCGCCAGATCGTTCGCCTCGTAGGCCGCATTGGCTCGTTGTTCGACGTCTTTGATTTCTTCTTCGACGGACGCCGCTGGCCGGGGTTTAGCCCGCGAGGCAACATAGGCAATCGGCGTGAGCAGGATCAATGCGGAAATGATAAGTCTTGCGGGCTTCATAGGTTCTCCTTGTGCCCGCTACCTTACTATAAATCAGCAAACTTGCGAAATCCGGGGGGATGGAACACGCGGTTCGTTTGCCGTGACCGCCAAAATAGTGCCGCCAGAATGTTTACTTTGTAATGACTGATCTGCCTCAAAGCGCACTTACTCGTAACGCAGCGCGATCATCGGATCCACCCGCGTCGCGCGCCGCGCCGGGAGATAGCACGCCGCCAGGGCGACCGCCATCAAGAAAATCGCCACGCCTGCAAACGTCAACGGGTCCGCCGCGCTCACGCCATACAGCATGCTGCTCATTAGTCGCATCATCCCCAGTGCCGCCGCAATTCCGAACGCCACGCCTACACCCGCCAATTTTCCTCCGTGCCGCATCACAAGTTTCAACAAGTCGCCCGTTTGCGCGCCCATCGCCAGCCGAATCCCCATCTCTCGCGTTCTCTGCGACACCACGTAGGCCATTACGCCGTAAATTCCCACCGCCGACAGCACGAGCGCGAGGCCAGCGAAAATTCCCAGCAACGTCATGCTGAATCGCGCTTGCGACAGCGACTTCGCCACAACATCATCCATCGTCGCGACGTTTGCCACCGGCTGCTCGGGCTTCAGCGAATGCACTACATCCCGCACCGCTGCTGCCATCGCCGATGGCTCACCTCTTGTCCGCACAGCAAGCGTCATCGAGGAAGTGAACCCCTCATCCTTGTGTTGCGCGTAAGGCGCGAATACTGTCGGCTCCGCCGGAGCATTCAAACTGGAGTCTTTCATGTCGCCGATTACGCCCACGATGGTCCGGGGCGGAGCCAGATGGCCGTTTGCGTCCGCGAGCGCTTCCTTGGGAATCAGTTCCAGCGGAGGCAGCATCCGGATCGACTTCCCGATCGGGTTCTCGCCCGCTAAAAACTTCTTCGCGAACGATTCATTGACGATCGCCACCTGCACCGACTGTTGATCGTCGTCTTTCTCGAACAGTCGTCCCTCTTTCCTTCGCGCGCCGATCGCGACCCAATAGCCCGGCGTGCTCAGCTGAAATCTCACCAGTGGTACCTGGTCCAGCGATGCCGGCGGAACCTGGCCCTGCACGCTGACATATTTCCCCCAACCGAGTCCAACTCCCAATGGCAGCGTCGTTGTCGCCCCCGACGCCGTTACTCCCGGCAGCGCGCTCACGCGCTCCGAAACGGCGTCGAAGAATTGAACGATGCGATTCTCGTGCCCCTCGCCTTCATCGTGGGTCACTTGAATCTCCATGGTCAGCACGTGGTCGGGAGAAAATCCCGCATCTGCATGGCGCAACGCGCCGAAGGTTCGAATCAGCAAGCCTGCGCCGACCAAGAGCACCAGCGCCAGCGCCACTTCGGAAACAACCAGCACGCTCCGCAACCGGTTCCTCCCGCGGCCGTCGCTTCCGCCGCGGCCAGATTCCCGCAACGTTTCCTGGACGTCGGTCTTTGCTGCGAGCAATGTGGGAGCGAGCGCGAAAAAAACGGCCGTGACGAGCGAGATTACCAGGGTGAACAGCAACACACCGCCATTTACGGCGATCGCATTGAACCGCGGCAAATTGCTGGGGATGAGCGGCTGCAAAGCGCGAATTCCCCAAATCGCCAGTAACACCCCTCCCGATCCGCCTAACAACGCCATCGGGAAGCATTCCGCCAGCAATTGTGCCAGCAGGTGCAAGCGCGTCGCGCCCAGCGCGGAGCGCACCGCGAACTCCTGCTCACGGTCGGTCGCGCGCGCCAGCATCAAATTCGCCACGTTGACGCAAGCGATCAGCAGCACGAAGCCCACCGCTCCTAACAGCACCAGCAGCGCGGCGCGCGCATCGCCTACCAGTTGCTCGCGCATAGAAACAACTTTCGTGCCCAGTCCTTTGTTAATCGGAAATTCGTTCTCGAGTTGCGCCGCGATCCCGGTCATCTCCGCTTGCGCTTGCGCCACGGTCACGCCGGGCTTCATCCGCGCCACTACGTTCAAGTAGTGGTTGCCTCGCGTGTTCATTTCGTCTTTTGGCGCATAGGAAAGAGGCACGAACAGATTCGCCGGCGGCAGATCACTGAAGAACGGCATTCCCCTCGGCATCACGCCCACTACCGTATATTCCTGGCCGTTCAGCCGCAGCGACCGGTTCACAACCTTGGGGTCGCCGCCAAATTTATCCTGCCAGAGGCCGTAGCTCAGCAAAACGACACGGTGCTGCCCCCACTTCTCGTCTTCCGGCAAGAAAGTCCGCCCCAGGATCGGCTGTACGCCCAGCAATGGAAACAGTCCAGCCGTAATGTCGGCTCCATCCAGTCGCGCGGGTTCTTGGTTCTGGACGGATACGTTGAACGTATCCGTCGACGAAGCAGCCATACCGTTAAACGAATGGTTCTGCGCTTGCCAAGCGCGGAAATCTGGAGCCGCAGATCCACTGTTCCCTACTCCTTGCGAAATAAACGTCGACCAGATAAAGACCAGCCTGCTCGCGTCTTTGTATGGCAGGCCTTCAAGCAAGACCGCGTTCACGACGGAGAAGATCGCGGTGTTTGCTCCGATCCCGAGCGCGAGTGTGAGAATGGCCACCGCTGCGAATCCCGGATTTTTCCGCAGCATCCGCAGTCCAAACCGGATATCTTGCAGCAGGTCCGCCAGCATATTTCCAACCCTTCGCTTTCGCAGCCGTTGCTCGCTCATCACTTCTCGTACCGGTGCGGGCACTCGCGCCACCACGGGACGCTCCGCGCGATGAATTTCTTTTCCCAGCTCATCCCAATCGCCAAATTGCGCCATCGCGCGTAACTCCGCATCCGTCCGCGTCGTGCCTTGTGTCAGCGCCGCGTCGTATTCCTCCTCCAACTGCTGCGCGAGTTCCTCGACAATTTCCTGCTCGCGCGCCGCGTCAAGCCGTAATTCCGGAAGTCGTTCCCGCACAAATTGTTTCCAGTCCCGCATCCATCCATCCCGAGCGCAAACGATCCGCCCATCGCAACTTTTGTATCAGCACATGTAGTGTCCCTAACTTCCAGACAACGCCACCTTCTCCATCACCCGAATCAATTCCCGCCAACTCCGCCGCTGTTCCGGCAAAGCCTTCCGCCCCATCGCCGTCAATTTGTAAAACCGCCGCCGCCGCTGTCCCGCTTTCTCCACCCACTTGCCTTCGATCCAACCCCGCCGCTCCAGCCGATACAGCATCGGGTACAGCGACGCCACGTGAAAATCCACCAGCCCGCCCGACCGCTGCTCGATCAGCTTCGCGATCTCGTAACCGTGCCGCGGCCGATTTTCCAAAATCGAAAGGATAAGTACTTCAGACGTGCCCTTCTTCAACTCTGAACCTAGCACCGTTGCCACCATATGTAGCGACGATATATATAGGTAGGAACTATGTCAAGCCTCCGTCGAACACGCCTGCCCAGCAAATCCAAGTCGTTCCGCGTGATGAAATAGCTGAGGCTTTCGGCAATTGTCCATTGTCCGACCGAGGGTCTCAAACTGGTTTGACTGTTTCGCGCCGCAAACCTAAAATACGCAAGCCCATGGCCGCCTCAAACACTTTTCTTGGCTCGACGATTTCCCACTACCGAATCATCGAAAAACTCGGCGGTGGTGGCATGGGCGTCGTCTATAAGGCGGAAGACACCCGGCTTGGCCGCTCTGTCGCTCTAAAGTTTCTTCCCGAAGAACTCTCGCAAAATCCCCAGGCGCTCAGCCGTTTCCGCCGCGAAGCGCAAGCAGCTTCAACCTTAAATCATCCCAATATCTGCACCATCTACGACATCGGCGAGCATCAAGGCCGCGCTTTCATCGCCATGGAGTGCCTGGACGGCACGACTCTCAAGCACAAAATTTCCGGTCGCCCGCTTGACACCGAGACTCTCGTCACCCTCGCCATCGAAATTGCCGACGCCCTCGATGCCGCGCACGCCAAAGGCATCATTCATCGCGACATCAAGCCCGCAAATATTTTTGTTACCTCGCGCGGCCATTCCAAAATTCTCGATTTCGGACTCGCCAAAGTCCTCTCCTTGACCGCCTCGGAAGGCTCTACACATGCTTTCGATCCTGCTTCCAAGGCTACCGTGGATTCTCCTTCAGCCGATCTCACCAGTCCCGGCAGTTCGCTCGGCACCATCTCTTACATGTCGCCGGAACAGGCACGCGGCGAGGAGCTCGACGCTCGCTCCGATCTTTTCTCCTTCGGCGTCGTGCTGTACGAAGCCGCTGCTGGAGCCCAGCCTTTCGCCGGGAATACTTCTGCTTTTCCACCGCATTCTGAACGAAACGCCGCAACCTGTCTCTGAGCATAATTCAAAAGTTCCTGCCGAACTCGAACGTATCGTCGGCAAAGCGCTCGAAAAGGACCGCGACCTTCGCAGCCAAAGCGCCGCCGAACTTCGTGCCGACCTCAAGCGCCTTAAGCGCGACCTCGATTCCTCCGGGCGCGTCGATTTCGCCGTTCGTGGCGCACCATCCGGCCAGACCGCGGGACACAACACATCTCAAATACAGGCGCAGCTCCGCCAATCACCCAAAAAGAAAACCGTCGCCGTCCTGTACTTTGAAAATCTAAGCGGCGCAAAAGAAGACGAATATTTTCGCGATGGCATGACCGAAGACATCGTCACCGAGCTCTCCAAAATCGCGCGCCTTGAAATTTATCCGCGCTCGGAAATGCTGCAGTTTCGCGACAAACCGGTCACTGCTCCTGAAGTCGGCGAAAAACTCGGCGC
>QHYO01000077.1 GCA_003224135.1 Acidobacteriota bacterium
ATGCGCATGCCGTGCTCGGTCACTTTGGCGGCCGTGGATTGCTGAATGGCGGATTTGCATTGAACCTGGAACGTACCCGCCGCGAACTAGAAAAGCGCAAAGGAGATTTCCGCGACGTCGAAACTTTTGCGCACGGAATCATCGGTGTCTCCAATTCCGTGATCGAACGGGCCCTGCGCCTGATTTCCATTGAGCGCGGTCATGATCCCAGGGACTACACGCTGATTGCGTTTGGAGGGGCTGGCGGTTTGCATGCCTGCGACCTTGCACGGTCGCTCGAAATGCTGGGAGTGCTCCTGCCTGTATTTCCTGGAGGACTGTCGGCGCTGGGGATTCTTCGCGCAGACGTAGTGCGGGATTTTTCCCGAACCGTTCTGCTGGCAGTGCAGGAACCTCGCGATGCTCGAGGCAAGGCAGGGCAGATCTCGCGAGGGCTTCGAGTAGAGGCAGAAACCTTTCTCGGAAGGGAAGGATTCCAGAAAAAGCAGCGCCGCTTCGAATACCGGCTCGACGTTCCCAGACACCACTGATTTTGTTGCGGCGTTCCATCGCGCCCATGAGCGGGCGTATGGTCACTCTGATCCACACAGGCCCGTCGAAATTGTGAATGTCCGCTGCCGCGCAACCGGACTCTCACCGCGAACTGAGTTGCCGCGAATCAGCCGCGTCCGTTCCGGTTCTCCGGCGCGTGCGGAGCGCAAAGTAAACTGTTTCTTCGGCGGCAGACCGGTCGAAGCTGCGCTTTACGGGCGGGAGAAATTGCAGGCAGGGCACGAGTTTGGCGGCCCTGCAATTATCGTCGAATACAGTGCAACCTCGCTCGTTCCCCTCGGCTGGCGGGCACGGGTGGACCCATACGGCCAAATACTGCTGTGCAAAGCTGACAAAGTTGCGAGGCACCGTGATCGCTAAGAACCTGGGCAAAGCGCGCCATCTCGACGCCATGCGGCTTGAAATTTTCAAAAATATTTTCCATTCCATAGCGGAAGAAATGGGAGCTGCGTTGCGCCGCTCCGCATTCTCTGCAAATATCAAGGAGCGTCGCGACTATTCTTGTGCGGTTTACGATGGCAACGGCGAAGTACTCGCAATGGGCGATCACATGCCTGTGCATTTAGGTTCAATGCCTGCATCGGTCGCGGCCGCTCGCGCAGCTTTGCCATTCGAACCAGGCGATATCGCCCTGCTCAACGATCCCTTCGCCGGAGGAACCCACCTACCGGATTTGACGCTCGTGATGCCGGTGTATGTAGAGTCCCAGACAAAACCGCAATTCTTCGTGGCCAGTCGCGCTCATCACGCCGACATCGGTGGTGCTCTGGCTGGCTCGATGGGACCGGCCAGGGAAATATTTCAGGAAGGGCTCCGCATCCCTCCGGTAAAGATCTTTCGCAGGGGAGACATCGTCCGCGAACTCCTGGGCCTGCTGCTCGCAAACGTTCGCACTCCATGGGAACGGGAGGGTGACCTCGCCGCGCAAATTGCCTCCTGCCGTCTCGGCGAACGTCGATTGCGCCAAGTAGCGGCAAAGTACGGACTGCCGGAGGTGCAGCTCTATTCGGAACACTTGCTCGATTATTCCGAGAAAATGATGCAGTCGGTGATTCGCTCGTTGCGGCCCGGAACATATCGCGCGGAAGATTTTCTCGATGGCGATGGAATCAGCCACGAGCCATTGCGAATTCGCGTGAGTGTTCGAATCAAATCGAATTCCGCTGTTGTGGATTTTGCGGGATCGGCTCCGCAATGCGCCGGAAACGTGAATGCCGTCGAAGCCATCGCAATCTCCGCCGTATACTACGTATTTCGCTGTCTGGTCCGCGAAGATGTGCCAGCAACGTCCGGACTCCTGCGCCCGATTACGGTGATTGCCCCACGCGGCACAATTGTGAATGCTGTGCCTCCCGCCGCGGTTGCCCCTTGCGCGAGCGGCTCCGCAACGAATTCCCTCGGCCAGCCAAGGCACGATGAACAACCTCACCTTCGGCGGAATTCATCCTACGCGCTCGGAGCTTCCTTTCACCTACTACGAGACGATTGCCGGTGGGTGCGGCGCCTCGTCCCTGGGCGATGGGGCAGACGCTACCCACTCGCATCTGACGAATTCGTGGAACACGCCCGTCGAAGTGTTGGAAGAAGCGTATCCCGTAAGGGTAAAACGGTATGCCATAAGATCCGGTTCAGGAGGACGGGGCCGCAATAACGGCGGCGACGGGATTGTCCGCGAACTTGAATTTCTGTCTCGCGCGGAAGTTGGTTTATTGACCGAGCGGAGAAAAACGGCGCCGTATGGTCTACACGGCGGTGGGAA
>QHYO01000538.1 GCA_003224135.1 Acidobacteriota bacterium
AGCGCGGTCGCGGTAAGATACTGAAGCGCGAGCCGACTCTCTGCTAGCCAACTCTTCATGAGCCTGAACCCAAAACGCACGGTTGCCGAATTGAAGGAGCTTCGTGCCCTCACAGGTGACGAAAACGGCGCGCAGCGTGTGGCATGGACCGATACTTGGCTAGAGGCGCGCGAATGGTTTGCGTCAAAAGCAAAAGAACTCCCTGTAGAACAGCACCACGACGCGGCAGGAAACAGCTGGGTGACGCTGCGAGGTGCGTCCGAAAAATCATTGCTCATCGGGGGACATCTCGATTCCGTGCCCAACGGCGGTTGGCTCGATGGTTCGCTGAATGAGCTCGCCGGCCTCGAAGTGCTCCGTCGAATTGCTTCGGACTTTCAGGGCCGTCCTCCGGTCACCGTACGTCTCGTGGACTGGGCCGATGAAGAAGGCGCACGATTCGGCCGCAGCTTGCTGGGTTCTTCGGCATTTGCCGGAACGCATTCCATCGAAGCAGATCGAAGTCGCGCGGACCGTGACGGCGTTAAATTGGAAGGTGCATTGAATCGTTGCGGCGTGCAGATCGAGAGATTTCCTGAGGCCCAAAAGGAACAAAAAAACGCCGCAGCATACCTCGAACTACACATAGAGCAGGGACCCGTGCTTGAGCGCATGGGCTTGCCGCTAGGCGCGGTGTTGGGCACGAAAGGCGTCGAACGGCACATCATCACTTTTCACGGTCAAGAGGCGCACTCTGGTTCAACACCCATGAACGCTCGACGCGATGCCCTCGCCGCGGCAGCAAAGCTGGCGCTTGAAATTCGCACTATCGCCAAAAAACATGATGATGCTGTTTGCACCGTGGGTAGCGTGAAGACTTTTCCGGGGATCGCTACCGCGGTCGTAGGCCGCTGCGAAGTCACGTTGGACCAGCGCGACCTGGACGGCAACGTGCTGGCTCAGCTGTATCATAAGGCTCAAGAAGCAAGCCACCGCTTCGCTGCGGAAGAAAATTGCACGGTCAACTGGTCGCGCCTCTGGAACATCGAACCCGTACCATTCCACTCTCAGCTACTGGATCTGTGCGAGCAAGCCGTTCGGGAAACTTCGGGCACTTCGCATCGCATGCCTTCAGGTCCGCTGCACGACGCTGCGGAAGTCTCGCGCGCGGGAATCCCCACGGCTATGATGTTCGTGCAGTCTCTTAAAGGAATCAGCCACAACAAAATTGAAGACACGAAGGAAGAGCACCTCGAAATGTCGGTAGTGGCGCTTGACCGTTTGGCGTCCAAAACAATGGACTGGATTCTTAAGCAGCCTTAGGCGCTTACAGTGTTCCAACGATCTTAAGGAAGGAAATGCAACTTATGAACTCTCACTCACAAAAAGTAATCCAGGAGAATCGCGACTACACGATGTTCTCCTGGTCCGTGCAGGCGACAGCGAATCCGATGCACATGAAACGCGCAGAGGGCGTTTGGTTTTGGGATGGCGACGACAATCGCTGGCTGGACTTCAGCTCGCAGCTCATCAACTTGAATGTCGGCCACCAACACCCCAAGATGCTCGAAGCCATCAAAAAGCAGGTGGACGAACTCTGCTTCGCCGGACCCGGCTTCGCCACGGAGCCGCGCGGCCTCCTCGGCAAAAAACTCGCCGACGTAACCGGTCTGGCCAAGACATTTTTCACGTTGGGCGGCGCCGAAGCGAACGAGAACGCCATGAAAATGGCCAAACTCGTAACGGGCCGCGAAAAAATCATCACGCGCTACCGTTCCTACCACGGCGCGACAATGGGTTCGATGACTGCTTCCGGTGATCCACGGCGTTGGCCCGTCGAGCCGGGTATTCCAGGTGTCGTTCGCGTCTTCGATCCCTACTGTTACCGCTGTCCGTTCGGACAAAAAGTCGAAACATGCCACCGCGAATGCGTTTCGCATATCGAAGAAGTCATCCAGATGGAAGGCCCAAACACAATTGCCGCCATTCTCGTGGAAGGGATTACCGGATCAAACGGCTTGCTTGTTCCTCCAGACGATTACTATCCCAAGCTCCGCGCCCTCTGCGACAAATACGGCATCCTGCTCATCGATGACGAAGTCATGAGCGGATTTGGCCGCACCGGAAAATGGCTCGCCACACAACATTACGGCATTCGTCCGGACATCGTGACCTGCGCCAAGGGTCTCACGAGCGGTTATCTTCCTCTCGGTGTGGTGATTGTTTCCGACTCGATCGCAAAATATTTCGAAACCAACATGCTTTGGGGCGGACTCACTTATAGCGGCCATCCCGTATGTTGCGCCGCTGCGGTCGCCAATCTGCAAATCTACGAGGAAGAAAAAATCTTTGCCAACGTCGAACGACAAGGACGCTATCTCGCCTTACGTCTGGAAGCCATGAAGGAGAAGTATCGTTGCGTGGGCGACGTTCGCTACAAAGGACTCTTCAGCGCGCTGGAGCTCGTGAAAGACAAGTCCACGCGCGAGCCTCTTGCTCCGTTCAACGGCAGTAGTGTGGAAATGACCAGGCTCGCTGGGCACTTGAAAAACAAACATCTTTACGCATTCAGCCGCTTCAATATGTTGTGGGTTTGCCCGCCGCTCATCATCAACGAAGAGGAACTCCGCCAAGGTCTGGACATCGTGGAAGAGGCGCTAGCAGTGGTCGATGCCATACTGCCTCCGACATCCACCGCGCAACCTGTGGAGACTCTGGCGCGAAAGTAGGAAATACATTCAGCCTTCCGAGATGGTCGTCCTCGCGAACGCTGTTCGGAGATAGAGCGGGCACAAGCCCTCGGGAAGAAAGGCTTAGGGTGCCGGGCTGTGGCGACACCCTCTGTGAACTGGCACTTGCAGGACAGTTTGCTCGCGCAAAAAACTTCGTTCCGACGCGCCTAGACCGCTCGCTGCGCCGTGGCTTTCCCAAGGAAGTTCACCAACTCGGTGTTGACTTCTTCCGCGTGTGTCCAGGTTATGCAGTGCGGCCCATCCTTCACCACGGATAGGCGCGCCCCCTTTATCTGTTTGGCAGTCCGGAGCCCCGAGGCAGTGATGGGCAGAATCCTGTCGGCATCCCCGTGAATCACTAGAGCTGGCACATCAATTTTCTTTAGATCATTTCGAAAGTCTTCATGCCAGGTTGGCACGCAAGCGAGACTGGCGGTAGCTGAGGCGCCAGCTGCTAGGTTCCAGCTTGCCTGCACTGCCTGTTCGCTGACACGCTTGTTGAGGAGCAGGTCCGTATTGTAGAAATTCTTGAAAAACTCCGTGAAGAACGCGTAGCGATCCGCCGCGACCGCTTTCTGTATTCCCTCGAAGACACTACCGTCAACTCCCTCTGGATTGTCTGGCGTCTTCAAAAGGAACGGAGGGACGCCCGAAATGATGACCGCCTTGCTCACGCCTTTTGCTCCGTATTTCCCCAAATAGCGCGCCACTTCGCCGCCACCCATGGAGAAACCCACTAGCGCGAATTCACGCAATTCTAGATGTGTGATCAGTTTGTGCAGGTCCTCGGCGAAGGTGTCGTAGTTGTAGCCGATGGTTGGCTGGCTGGATTTGCCGAATCCCCTCCGGTCATAAGTGATGACCCGGTGTCCTGCGTTCAAAAGAACCGGCACCTGTTTCTCCCACGACGCACCGCTCAGCGGATATCCGTGAATCAAGACCACCGGCTGACCAGAGCCATGGGCTTCATAATAGAGGTCGATGTTGCTCGAGTTTTCCTTACCGACAGTAACGTACGCCATTACAATTCTCCTTTCTCGTTCGTTTCAGGCTGAAGGTGATTTGATGTTGACGGTTGTTGACCTGTTGCTGCCCCACTTCGTCAGTCGATCCGTTCTGCCTGCCTCTTTGATGCGTCGCTCCACGGCGAGACGCGGAAACAGAGTCCGCGCATTGCCATAGTTGACCGCAGAGTCCTCGTTGGCGAAAGACTCGAGACTAGGCAGGGCCGCCGGAAATGATGATAGCGCCGTGTCGAAATAGAAGCGCTGAAAACTCGCAAGAATATCGGCCGGCTTGGGAGCATCGTCAAGGTTAAAGATTCCAACCGGCAGCGGTACTGTTCATGATTCGACTTAGCCGCTATTACAGGACCTTCATTTTTGGTCGAGTTTTCAAAAGCATGAACGCGAGTTCGCGACCATTCAGTGATTTTGCCCTCTGGGCTGATGGTGACCAGCGGGTCCAGACTCGCCTCGATGAGGCTTCGCGCGTATTCTCTGGTCTCGTTGTTCAATGAATTCAAAGGGGTCCGTTCGAACCGTTTCGTTCGAGCTGCCGGGCCATTGGTTATGGCGCAATTTCGCCAAACTGTCCGTACGTTATTGAGAATAGCGGGCGTCCCGGTCATCTTGCATTACCGCTGATTCTCTTCTTCTCGTCGGGAGCATCACCGGCCGAGCGGATGTTCACGATTTTTTGCAACGCACCGAACCAGAATGGCGCGCCGAGTGAAATCGCATAGACAGTAATTATCCAGCCAACGAGATTTGTGGAAATTATCCCGTACAGCCATGCCGCTAAAACTCCGGGGTTTTTCACCATGCTCCAAACGTGCAGGTCTGAGTCCCATTGTCCCTTCACTTCCACGCACGGTTTCGCGTCTGAGATTCCCTTAGCGACTTTTTTGTTAAATTCGCAGAGTTCCGGAGACCAGGAAAGCAGATCCCCTAAGGTGCTCTCTTCCTCCTTGGTCAGGATTTTGTCGCTGCTCTTGCCGCCATCATCCGAGGAAACCTTGGTCGGAGGCGTCGCGATAGGCGAGGAATCTTTGTATTCCACTTCAATGGTCTTGGGCCCCTGTTTGGCCCTTTCCTGCGCACGTGCAACAACCGCGGCACGAAGCGTTGGGTTGCTCCACAGCCTGTGAACGATTTGAAGACTGTCAGCATTTGTGAAGAGCGTCAGCAGGGTCGCCATGATCAGTGTGACAAACTGAATTCTGCGTTTGTACCAACCCGAGACGCGATCCATACTGTCCTCAAACCAGTTCGCGATCCTTTCCAGCGCCGCCTCGGACGTGGCATTCGCACCGAGCAAAACCACCCGCAGCGCGTTTTTCGTCGGGCCCTCCGCCATCCGCTCGACCAGCTCTTGCACCGTCTCACCCGTCGTACCTGGGGGCACTGCGGCCGCGGGTCCCGGCAGTTTCTGAAGCGCTTCGACCAGAGCCTGGGCAAATATCTTCGGGGAAACATACGACGGATGACCTTCGGGACCGGTGATAGATTGCATGAGGTGGCTTTCGTAGAAGGCTCTGATCAGAGCGTCGGATCCGAGGAGCTTGTAAATACCCCTTTCCAACAGTTTGCTGCGCAGCCCGCGCTGCCCGGCCCACCATTCGTTTAACGCCGTACACAAAAGTGCGAGGATTAAGTACACAAACACAAGCCCGATCGCGACATCCAAAACAGAGGAGTTGAGCATGGGCATTTCTCCGAAAAGTAGAGTGAATGGAGTACCGCGCCGTTCAAGTACAACGACTAATAAGTGATGTCAAGGACATATGCAAGCAGCCGGCGGCAAACTGCCGTTCGGTCGATTTGAGGGACGGCTATGAGAGCAACTTTCGCTTCACAGAGATGGGTCCAACAGGCCCCGACACAGCGCCCCAGCGATTCGGCTACTTCGGCCCGAAGATTACCAGTGCGGGTTGGTCCCCGCCTTCCAATTTCTTGTGCGCGTTGTTGTCCAATCGCTCTTGCTGAAATGTAGCCACATATACCTTCCCGTTGGCAACCGTCGGCGGATTGAACTTGGCGAACATGCCCAGCCTGTCCGAGGGAATGCCGGAATCTTCGCTGCTCCAAAGCTGCCCCTTTGAGACATCGGAGGCGTCGAACGCCCTGAGCACACCGAGAACCACCTGATGATTGGCGCTGGCTGAAAAAGGCATGGCCACCCAAACGATTCCGCTTTTGGCATCCGTTCCGTTGGATGAAACGGTTATGAAGCCGC
>QHYO01000533.1 GCA_003224135.1 Acidobacteriota bacterium
CTGTTCCGGTCTTGGGGTTTGGCATCAGTCCGCGCGGGCCGAGCACTTTACCCAGACGTCCGGCGGACTTCATCATGTCCGGCGTCGCGATTACGGCATCGTAATCCGTCCAGCCTTCCACGATTTTCTGCACCATCTCGTCGCCACCGACGAAATCCGCGCCCGCTTCCTGCGCTTCGCGAACCTTATCGCCACCCGCAAGAACCAGCACCCGCACCGCTTTGCCTAAACCGTGCGGCAAGACCACCGTTCCGCGAACGACCTGGTCGGAATGCTTCGGATCGACGCCCAGATTGAAAGCGAGTTCCACCGTCTCGTTAAACTTGGTGTGATGCGTCTTCTTGATCAGCTCCGATGCTTCCTGGAGTTTGTACGGACGCGCTTCTACTTTCTTGCGCGCGTTCTCTATGTGTTTGCCAGCCTTCTTTGCCATGCTTCTGCCTCACTCGATCCCGCTTCGCCTCAAACTCCTTAGGCTTCCACAACGTCCAGACCCATGTTACGTGCCGTACCTGAAACGGTACGAATCGCCGAGTCCAGATTCGTGGTGTTGAGATCAACAAGCTTGATCTTCGCGATCTCCTCAACCTGCTTCTTGGTTACCTTGCCGACTTTGTTGCGATTCGGCTCCGGTGAACCCTTGGCAATTCCCGCCGCGCGCAAGAGCAGCACCGATGCCGGCGGGGTCTTGAGGATGAACGTGAAAGTGCGGTCGGTATAAATCGTGACCAGCACCGGAAAAATCATTCCATCGGGCTCTTTCTGCGTCTTTGCATTGAACTGCTTGCAGAAGTCCATGATGTTGACGCCATGGGGACCGAGCGCGGTACCCACGGGAGGAGCCGGAGTCGCTTTGCCCGCGGCAAGTTGCAATTTGATCGTTGTCTGTATCTTCTTTGGCGGCATGTTCCTTTACCCGAAATTCCTTTCTTTCCTGCCGGATTCAATCCGGCGCAGCCTGCGGCGTAAAAACCTCCGCCGCGAAAAATCGCGCTAATTCAGCTTTTCGACGCTCGCAAAATCAAGTTCCACGGGCGTCGAACGCCCGAAAATCGTGACCGAAACCTTCAGCCGGCTGTGGTCGTTGTCGATCTCTTCCACCGTGCCGTTGAAATTCGCGAATGGCCCGTC